>JADGPN010000283.1 GCA_017882465.1 Solirubrobacteraceae bacterium | reverse complement strand
CGACGTACGGCATGACCGAGGCGTGCTCTCAGATCGCGACCCACGGCTGGCCGCTGCCCGGGGTCGACGTCGAGCTCGGTCCGGACGCTGAGATCCTCGTCCGGGGTCCGATCGTGTCGCCCAGGGCGCTGAGCGCCGACGGCTGGTTGCATACCGGCGACCTGGGGGCGTTCGATGACCGCGGGCGTCTGGAAATCATCGGCCGCAAGGCCGACACGATCGTCACCGGCGGCGAGAACGTGGCGCCGGCCGAGGTCGAGGCGGTCCTGCTCGAGCACCCGGCAATCTCCGACGCCGCCGTCCACGGCCGCCCGGATCCGGAGTGGGGGGAGGCCGTCGTGGCCACCGTCGTGCTCCGCGACCGCGCCGCGATCGACGCCGAGACCCTGCGCGACCACTGCGGCCGGCGCCTGGCCCGGTTCAAGGTGCCGAAATCGATCGCCTTCGCCGACGCGCTGCCGAGGACGCCGTCCGGGAAGCTGCTGAGGCGGGATCTGGGGTAACACATTGTTCGTCGTGACGTCAGCCGCGCCTATGATGTCGCGATGGCCGCAAGCAAGACCGCAGCCCGGCCGCGCACGATCGAGCAGCTGGCGGCCGAGTCGGGCATGTCGGTCCGCAACATCCGCTCGCACAAGACATGAGCGCCGACGAGGCTGACGCCCAGCGCGCCGAGATGCTCGGGGTCTGGGAGCGGGCCGCGCCGGGCTGGGGAGAGCGCGCCGACGAGCAGCGCGCGTTCGGGATGCCGGTGTCGGCCTGGATGATCGACCATCTCGAGCTGCACCCCGGTGAGGAGCTGCTGGAGCTGGCGGCCGGCCCGGGCGACACAGGGTTCATGGCCGCGGAGCTGATCCAGCCCGGTGGCACGCTGATCTGCAGCGACGCCGCCGAGGCGATGATCGAGGTCGCGCGTGCCCGGGCGGCAAGACTGGGAATCGAGAACGTCCGCTTCCAGCGGCTGGAGCTCGAGTGGCTCGACCTGCCGGCGGCCAGCGTCGACGCGATCCTGTGCCGCTGGGGGATCATGCTCATCCTCGATCCTGCGGCCGCCGCGCGGGAGGCTCGGCGCGTCCTGCGGCCGGGGGGAGGACGGATCGCGCTGTCGGTGTGGGCCGCCGCGGAGCACAACCCGTGGGCATCGGTACCGACCCAGGCGCTGGTCGAGCTCGATCACATTCCGCCGCCGGACCGCAACCAGCCGGGGCTGTTCGCGCTCGCGGCCCCCGGGGGACTTCGCGAGCTGCTGGAGGGAGCAGGCTTCGGCGACATCGAGGTGGAGACGATCGAGCTCGAGCGAGCGGCTTCGAGCGTGGCGGCCTTCATCGCGCAGACCCGCACAATGTCGGGCGCGTTCGCGGAGGCGGTGAACCGGCGCTCGGAATCCGAGCGCCTGGCGGTCGAGCGGGAGATCGCCACGCTGGCCGAGCCGTACACGGACGCCCGCGGCGCGGTCCGCTTCCCGGCCCGGGCGCTGGTCGCCGTCGCCACCGCGTAGCGGCCCGCGCCGCTCCCGCGCGCCGCTCCCGCGCGGGGCTCCCTCGCAGGGCTTTCGGAGCCGGTCCGCTAGGGTCTCGCGGCACGATACTTCGACCCGACCGGACCAGGTGAATGTTCTACGACGACGATGCTGACCTCACGCTTCTCGACGGTAAGACCGTTGCGATCATCGGCTACGGCTCCCAGGGCCACGCCCATTCGCTGAACCTCAAGGACTCCGGTGTCTCGGTCGTCGTCGGGCTCCGGCCGGACTCCTCCAGCGTCGCCAAGGCGCTCGAGCACGGGCTCGAGGTCGCCGAGCCGGCGGAGGCCGCCAGTCGCGGCGACGTGGTGATGATGCTCGTTCCCGACGAGCTTCACCGGCAGGTGTGGGAATCGGGCGTCAAGGACGGGATCGCGGCCGGCAACCTGCTGCTGTTCGGCCACGGCTTCTCGATCCACTACGGCGAGGTCGTGCCGCCGCCGGATGTCGACGTGGCGCTGGTGGCCCCGAAGGGGCCCGGACACCTGGTCCGCCGGCAGTTCCTCGAGGGCTCGGGCGTCCCGGGGCTCGTCGCCGTGCACCAGGACCCGTCCGGGAATGCGCTGGCGCTGGCCCTGGCCTACGCCAAGGGGATCGGCTGCACCCGCGGCGGCGTGATCGAGACGAGCTTCCGGGAGGAGACCGAGACCGATCTGTTCGGCGAGCAGGCCGTGCTGTGCGGAGGGATGACGGAGCTCGTCCGGGCCGGGTACGAGACCCTCGTCGGTGCCGGCTATGACCCTCGGCTGGCCTACTTCGAGTGCCTGCACGAGCTGAAGCTGATCGTCGACCTGATGTACGAGAAGGGGATCGCCGGCATGCGCTACTCGATCTCCAACACTGCCGAGTACGGCGACCTGACGCGAGGCAAGCGCGTCATCGGACCCGAGTCGCGGGCGGCGATGAAGCAGCTGCTGGGCGAGATCCAGTCCGGGGACTTCGCGCGCGAATGGATCGCCGAGAACCGCGCCGGCCAGGAGAGCTTCAAGCGCCTGCGCGAGGAGCAGGCGGGCCATCAGGTCGAGGTCGTCGGCCAGGAGCTGCGCTCGCAGATGGACTGGATCGACACGGAGTTCCAGGAGTAGCGACCTCGCTAGACTGACGGCCTGCCGTCGTGACTGGCGCCACGGGTGGACCTGACCACCGGGAAGCGACGGCGCTCGCGAGCCGCGCGCCTGGGCATGTAGATCCCGACAATTCCGAGGAGCCGCTGACCGGGTCAGAGACAGCGCTGAAGATCCCCGATGAGCTGAAGCCCGCCGACGGGCGATTCGGCGCCGGGCCCTCGCGCATCCGCCCCGAGCAACTCGCCCACCTGGCCGCCGACGGCGCCGCAGTGATGGGCACCTCTCATCGTCAGGCGCCGGTGAAGCAGCTCGTCGGCCGCATTCGCGCCGGCCTGGCCGATCTGTTCCTGCTGCCCGCCGGCTATCAGGTCGCGCTCGGGAACGGTGGCGCGACCGCGTTCTGGGACGCCGCCACCTGTGGGCTCGTCCGTGAGCGCGCGCTGCATCTGACCTACGGCGAGTTCTCGTCGAAGTTCGCCGCCTGCACGCGACAGGCGCCGTTCCTGGCTGACCCGATCGTGGTCAGCGCTGAGCCCGGCGACGCGCCGGCCCCGGTGTCCGACCCGGCCGCGGACGTGATCGCCTGGGCGCACAACGAGACCTCGACCGGCGTGATGGTGCCGGTGGAGCGTCCCACGGGCTCCGAGGGTGCGCTGGTCCTGATCGACGCCACCTCGGGAGCCGGAGGGCTTCCGGTCGACGCTGCCGCCGCCGACGCTTACTACTTCGCGCCGCAGAAGGGATTCGCCTCCGACGGCGGCCTGTGGCTCGCTCTGCTGAGCCCGGCGGCGCTGGAGCGGATCGGAGAGCTGGAGCAGGGACGCCCCGGGGGACGGTGGATGCCCGACTTCCTCTCGCTTGCCACCGCGCTGGAGAACTCGGGCAAGGATCAGACGTACAACACGCCGGCGATCGCGACCCTGTTCCTGCTCGCCGACCAGATCGAGTGGATGCTCGACCGCGGCGGGCTCGACGCGATGGTCGCCCGGACGACCGAGTCCTCAGGCCACCTGTACGGGTGGGCCGAACGGATCGCCGTCGCGACGCCGTTCGTCGCGGACCCGGTCCATCGGTCGCTGGTCGTCGGCACGATCGACTTCGACGACACGGTCGACGCGGCGGGGGTGGCCGCGATCCTGCGCGCGAACGGGATCGTCGACGTCGAGCCCTACCGCAAGCTGGGCCGCAACCAGCTGCGTGTGGCCATGTTCCCGGCCACCGACCCGGCCGACGTCCAGGCGCTGACCGCGTGCATCGACTGGGTCTTGGAGCGGCAGCCGTGAGCGCGGCCGAGCCCAGGGCCGCCATCGGCCGCCCGCGCGTGCTGGTGGCCGAGAAGATCGGCCAGTCCGGCATCGATCTGCTGGCGGACCACTTCGACGTGGAGCTCGGAGTCGACTGGAGCTCGGAGCAGCTCGCCGAGCGGATCGGCGAGTACGACGGGATCCTGATCCGCTCAGCCACCAAGCTCGATTCCGCGCTGCTGGAGCGTGCGAGCCGTCTGCGCGCCGTCGGCCGGGCCGGCGTCGGAGTCGACAACGTCGATGTCCCGGCCGCGACCAAGCGCGGCATCGTGGTCGCCAATGCGCCGCAGTCGAATGTGATCACCGCCGCGGAGCACACGATGGCGCTGCTGCTCTCGCTGGCCCGCAACGTGCCCCAGGCGCACGCGTCGCTGACCGCCGGCGCCTGGGAGCGGTCGAAGTTCTCCGGGGTCGAGCTGTACGAGAAGACGCTGGGGATCCTCGGCTTCGGGCGCATCGGGCAGCTGGTGGCGCAGCGCGCTCGCGGGTTCGGAATGCACGTGATCGCCTACGACCCCTACGTCGGCGCCGAGCGCTACCGCGAGCTGGGGGTGGAGAAGGCCGAGTCCTCGGACGACATCTACGCCGTCGCGGACTTCCTCACCCTGCATCTGCCCAAGACCCCCGAGACCGAGGGCTGGCTGGACGCCGAGGCGCTGGCCAAGTGCAAGAACGGCGTGCGGATCCTGAACGTGGCCCGCGGCCCGCTGGTGGTCGACGAGGACCTCAAGGCGGCGCTCGACTCGGGCAAGGTCGGCGGCGCGGCCCTCGACGTGTTCCGCATCGAGCCGGTGACCGAGCATCCCCTGTTCGGATACCCGAACGTGATCGTCACCCCGCACCTGGGCGCCTCCACGGCGGAGGCGACCGACCGAGCCGGCTACCAGGCCGCCGAGCAGGTGGTCGCGGCGCTCACCGGCGGGGTGGTGACCAGCGCCGTCAACGTGCCGGCGATCCCGGCCGAGGACATGGAGGTGCTCGGGCCCTTCGTGCCCCTCTGCCGCGCGCTCGGCCGGATCGCAGTCGCCCTCTCGGAGGGCTCCTCGATCGACCGCGTGCAGACCGAGTTCCTGGGGCGGGTGGCCGATCGTGACACGCGCCTGCTCTCGATCGAGGCCCTGCTCGGCGTGCTCCAGGGGCACACCGAGGAGGACGTCAACGAGGTCAACGCCCCCACGATCGCCGAGGAGCGAGGGATCGTCCTCTCGGAGACCAAGCGCTCGAGCGCGCGCGACTACACCGACCTGATCCGGGTCACCGTCAGCAGCAGCGACACCGCGGTGCGCGTGGTTGGCACGGTGATCGGGCGCCGCACTCGGCCGCATCTGCTCGAGGCGTGGGGCCACCGGTTCGACCTGCAGCTCGAGGACCACATCACCCTGTTCCGCTATCGCGACGTTCCGGGCATGATCGGGCGGGTCGGCACCGTCTGCGGCCGCGAGGGCGTCAACATCATCTCGGCGGCCGTCGGCCGTCAGCCCGACGAGGGCGGCGAGGAGAACGGCGGCATCGCCACCATGGCGATCACCACCGACAGCCCGGTGCCACGTACGGTGATCGACGAGATCGTGGCCAGCGACGGATTCGTCGCGGGACGCACGGTCAGCCTGTAATCCGCATGCGCGCGATCGTGATCACCCGTCACGGACCGCCCGAGGTGCTCGAGGTGCTC
>JADGPN010000282.1 GCA_017882465.1 Solirubrobacteraceae bacterium | reverse complement strand
CCCCCGCATCGACCCAGGCGACCGGCTGGCGGCGGTGCGCCGGGCTGCCGCGGACAGCGGGGCGACGGTCCTGTTGAAGGGTCACCGGACACTGGTCGCCGCGCCCGATGGGCAGGCTACGGTCAACCTGTCCGGGTCGTCGTGGCTGGCCACCGCGGGGTCCGGCGACGTGCTGTCCGGCGTGATCGGGTCGCTGCTCGCGTCGGGGTTGCCGCCGCTGCTGGCCGCCGCGGCCGGGGCGCACCTGCACGGCCGGGCCGGGGAGCGCGCGCAGGCCGCCGGCCAGGCCGGCGCGCAGGCCCTGTGGGAGCACCTCCGGGTCGGCGCATGATCATTTCAGCCGCCCCGGGTCAGGTGTCGATGATCGGCGAACGAACGTGATTCCATCGTGGGGTGAGTATCCCGGCGACGGCCGTGACAAGCGCGACGAGCGCGACGAGCGCGACGAGCGCGACGAGCGCGACGAGCAAGGCTGGGGCGACGGCCGGGTCGGTGGTCAGGACCGCGGCGGCGGGGCAACCGGACGGGTCGGCGGTGCGACCGGCCGGGTCGGGTCCGGTCGGGTCGGCGGGGCAACCCGCCGGCTCCCCGAGCGGAGCGGGCGACATGATCGAATCTGACGCCGAGCCGCCGGACCCTCCGGACCGCAGGCAACGCGCGGTCCGGCCGCGCACGGTCCGGGCCGAGGCCGTCATCGACCTCGACGCGATGGCCGCCAACACCCGTGTGCTGCTCGCGCGGATGCGCGAGGTCAACCCGGCCGCGGAGATGATGGCGGTCGTGAAGGCCGGCGGTTACGGCCACGGCGCGGTGCCGTCCGCACGGGCCGCGCTGGTCGGCGGGGCGACTTTCCTCGGCGTGGCCACTCCCGAGGAGCCCCCAGTTCGTGAGCGAGCAGGTGCGCACAGTCGATGGCCGGCTTCCCCGCAGGTGGCGAGGAGCAGGGAACGCGGGTGCCCTGGGCGTGAGTCCTGCATTCGTGAGAGCTGGGGTCTGCGGGAGCAGAAACGGGCGTGATCGTCGCATCGCTGCGTCGTCTTCGAACCGGAGGACGGCAGCGCGCGAACCTGCGAGGGCGTACGAATAGCCGGGGATGGCGCGAAGAACGTGCGGACGGGCTATATGCGACGCCGGATTGCTGCAGAGCCCCGGAGCGTTGGCTCGGACCGATGGCTGTGCGGCTACGGATCGTCAAACGGACGCGCGCGACAGGGCGGAGTTTTCGCTGTGGGCTCGCCCCGATGCTGCTGCGAGATCGCGACTGGGAAGCGTTTCGGATAGAGATCTGAGCCTTGGGCGCGGCGGCGCCGGCGGCGCCGGCGGCGATCATGTTGCGGTGCAGGAGAGCCGGCGGTTCAATGTAGGAATGACCGGCGACAGGGTAGGCTCCCGGCGCTCAAGTTCGCCAATGCGACTCGAGCTGGGGAGTCCCGTTCACTGCGCCGATGGCTCGTTTGGCGAGTTGGCGGACATCGTCATCGACCCGAGCACGCGGCGCGTCACCCATCTGGTGGTCCAGCCCCACGACCGGCACGACCTTGCGCGTCTCGTGCCAGTCGTCCGAGTGCACAGTGAAGCGGCATCGGACGTAACCATCTCGCTCGACTGCACGGTCGCTGAGATCAGTGCGCTCGAGCCGATCCAGAAGTCGGCCTACTTGCGGCTCGGCGAGTTCCCCGTCGAAGATCCCGATTGGGATGTTGGAATCGAAGAGATGTTTGCGTTGCCGTACTACCCGAGCGTTGACGGGATGGGCGTCGGGATGCAGGCGATCGACCCTGACCCGCATGTCGCGCTCAGCTACGACCGGGTGCCGAAGGGCGAAGTGGAGATCCGCCGCGCGAGCGCCGTGACCTCGTCGAACGGTGAGCACCTCGGACACGTCGACGGCTTCGTCGTCGACGGGGGGGGACACATCGCGCACCTTGTCCTCGAGCACGGTCATCTCTGGGGCAAGCGGGAGATCGCGATTCCGATCGGTGCGGTCGCACGCACACAGTCAGATGAGGTCGTGCTGAGTTGGTCCACGGACGAGGTCGGGGCGCTCAAACCGCTGCCCGTGCATCGCTGGCAAGGCTGACACCCTTTCGACCCAGTTTGGATGGCGTGCGGCGGGCCCACCTCCTGAAACTGGACCAAGCCGAGAACCGCTCGGCGATGTCGGCGATCGTGTGCTCTCCCACCGTGCGCTCGGACGAGCTGCGCGGGCGCTGCTTGACCCCGCCCGCATCATCAGCGAGAGGGACACAACACTCGGGAGCACTCGATGCTCCGCCGATATGACTCTGACCGGTAGATCCGGCGGCCGATAGGTTGGATCCGGAGTTCAGCGAATCGCGCGTGCCTCTGTGCACCTCAGCGCTTCAGCGTGGTGGACAGCTTGTAGATCGACCGCCGCTGGGACAAGGCATCGATCGAGCGTACGTTTACCGCGAGCCTTGCGCTGCGCAAACGTCCCAGCGCGCTCCGAGCTCGGCTTCGGAAGGTGATCGTTAGCGTGCGGCTACCGGCGCCCGCCCCCAGTGAGCCTGTCCCCACCGGGTAGGGACTGGTATTCGCCCTTGGGGAGCCCAGTCCGAAGCTCCGGGCCAGCCTGCCGTCGATCGTCGCGGTGGCAGTGACGGTGCAGCGGCGGTTGCAGACCACCGTCAGCCTTAGGCCGTGAGAGAGCGCGGTCCGCAGTCGCTGGCCGCGCTGCACGCTCGCGCCGTCGCGCGGCGGCAGGGGCAGCGGTAGGTAGCTCAAGATGCGGCTGTAGATGCTGGTGGGCGTGAACAGCGGGAGCATCTGCCAATGCAGCACGCCGCCGAGCGGGTTCAACGCGCTGGGGGCGCCGGTGGCCGCGAGTCCCTCGGACTCGTTGTTTGAGGCTGACCGCGCGACGGTGATCTGCGATCTCGGCGTTGCGCTGAGGAGCCTCGGGGAGCCGTCCTCGACGCTAGTGTCGTAGGAGACGACCTCGGAGTACGTTCCCCGATTCAGCGCGAGCAGAAGACGAGGCACGCGCGTCAGTGCATCTTGGTAGAACGTCGCGCCGGTAACGCCGCTGGTGGGTAGCACCGCGCCGAGGTCCTTGCCGACGATACCGCCGATCGTGCCGGCGCGCTGGCGATCGGCCGTTTTGCGGTTGACATCGGCCGCGGCGTAGGCGAGGAGGTGGGTACCGCTCGAGGTCCAGATCCAGCGCCCGTCCGGACTGATCTCGGCCCACATCGCCTTCTTGATCTGTGCGGTGTCGAGGTTGACGTAGTACAGGAAGCGCAGGGTGACCGGGTCAGCGACGCCGATCGCGCCGATGCCACAGGTGTTCCCGCCGCTGGCGGGGTAATAGCACTCAAGGGGGAGCAGAACTCGGCGTCCGACCGGATCGAAGCTCAAATCCCCAGCGTGGTTGTAGCCCTCTTTGGTGGCCGGAATCACGGCGATGTTCGCCGCCGATAGCGCGAGCATGGAGGTGGTGCGGTACAGCCCCGAGTTAGTCGTCGAGCTGACGCCGTCGAAGAAGAAGTTGCCACGGGCCTGATCGAAGGTGATGCCTTGGTTGTAAGCGATGCTGGCCGTAGTCGTGCTGCTTGGGCGCCATCCCGCTAGCGCCGGCGCGGCACCCCAACCGGCGATCGCCATGATGGTCAATGAAATCAGCAGAGCGGCGAATCGACGAGCCATCGTGCCCCTTGGTGATCGATGCGGCCTTGACTCGCCCAGTGTGAATGGCCGCGCGTCAGTGCGGCGGCAGAAAGAGGTGGGCGGGTGGGCGGCCTTTCGCTTCAGCTCGCACAGCTGATGGCCGTGGCCGGTGTTCATGACGCTCGGCTGGGGGATCGGGCTCGTCTTCAACGCCTGGGATGCTACTTCCGGCGTCCAATCTCCCCGGGCGCCACGTCGTGTGGTTGGCCGGCGCGCTCGTACTCTCGTTGCTGCGCCTCGAAATCGGGCCGCATCTTCAACCCCGCGCAGCGCCTGCTCGCGCAGCACGTCTGCACCGCGGCCAACAACGTCACCGAGGTCATCAACACTGCTTGCATCCACTACCAGAAGCTCCCAGCCGCCCGCCCGCTGGGCATCGGGGGAAACGCCGGACAAACCACCGGAGAGAATCCAATCGGATCTGGGTCCAAGCTTGCCTTCCTGGCGACCGATGAGGCTGGAATGTGCCACCGATCGGCGATAGTAACCCGACCGGCGCCGTCGTAATCGCGACCACGACGTTCAGCCGAAGCGATACGCCACGAGACTGCCGTGAAGCGGGCGTGGCCGACCCCCTCGCGCTACCCGTGGCCGAGCCGGCCCGACGCCCAGATCCAGCCAAGCGTCCGCTGAGCGTTGCTGTTGTGCTCCCGGGCGTGACGGTCGGTTACGGCGGCGAGCGTCGTCGCGGCCGATGTCGACCCGTACGCGGTCCTCGCCGGGAACCCTGCGCGTGTCGTGCGCCGGCGCTTCGCCGAGAAGAACATTGCGCGGCTACTCCGGGCGGCCTTGGTAGGATTGGCCAGTCGAGCTGGCCACCGAACACGCGCGGGTGATCATGGCCGGCGAGCCGGCTGAACTCGAGCGGATCGCGGCCGAACACGGGTTGCTTCAAGCCAGCCTGAGGTCGGCTGACCGCTACACGGTGCGCGGCGCGTCCTCGCCCGTAACCCCCTCGCGACGTCGCCGAGGAAGCGAAGGATCGACCTCGCCGCCGGAGCTACCCACGGTCCACTCATCGTCGCCGCTACGACCTTGCGAGCCGGACTCCGCGGGGCGAGCGGCCGCACGACGATCCCCGGTGGCCAATGCTTCCCCCCTTTCCGCCGGAGGGCTATCCATTTGAGTCAGGTGGTCCGGGTCCTCGTAGCGACTGATCCCCGCCGCCCGCGGCGATGGTTGGGCAGGTCGCATCCCAAGCCGTGTGGGCCCGCGAGGCGCCAGTCCGCCTGGAATCAATGGTCCCCTACCACTCTTGGGCCGTGGGCTGCGTTTCGGGGGGGGAGGATGCTTGACCTGACCCAAATGGATACCCCACTCCGCCGTTAGCCACGCCGGCTCGCCCGGTGAGATGGCCGCTCCTGGTGCAAACCGACGACACGTGGGCGGCCGATAGGTTGTCAGACGCTGCGACCCGACCCCGCGACCTCCTTTGCTGACAGACCGCGCATATCGACGTGGTCGGCGACTTCCCCCGATTGCGCGGGCTGCGGGGGAGTCAGCGCCTTCCGATCAGATCGGCGCCGAGCGCTGCCGGGACGCGTTGTGCTCCTCGGCGGGATGCGGGTGTGTGCGCCGCTCGAGTCAGACACCTGCTGCCATGTGGACGCGGTACGTCTGGTCTCCTCACTGCATGGGGGTGAAGCTGACCGCGATCGGGCTGGCGTGAAGCTCGATTCGCTCCCCGTGCTGGCGTGGCTAAGTGACGGAAGTCGGCCAAGGGCTACTCGGCTCGGAGCGGCGCCAGCGCTTCCTCGAGCTTGAGGAGCTCGTCGAGCATGGCGGGGACGGCCTGCACCATCACCTCGTTGGGGGTGATCGTCCCGTCCTCGCCGAGGAACTGATTTACGAATGGGATGTTGACCGAGGCCTGCGTCGGCAT
>JADGPN010000281.1 GCA_017882465.1 Solirubrobacteraceae bacterium | reverse complement strand
GTTTGGCTCTGGCAGCGCCACGCTCACCGCCGCGGTCCGTTACGCGAACGCCCACGGCGGCGGCACGATCGGGGTCTCGAGCCAGAGCAGCGCTGCGGCGGCAATCCTGTCCTCGCACGCCAACGTCGCCGGCTTGGGGGGATTCTCCGGCCGCGAGAGCTCCGTCAGCGCATCGTGGCTCGCGTCCGAGGTCGCCTCTGGCCACCTGCGGTGGGTCGTGGCCGACAGCAACGGGGGCGGCGGCGCCCCGGGCGACACGCGCTCGGGCAGCCGCGCCGCCATGAGCATCGTGGCCCAGACCTGCAGACCCATAATCTTGACCACGACAGGTGGCACCAAGGCCACGATGTACGACTGCCACGGGCGTGCATCGGCAATCCTTGCCGCGTCCATCGGAAAGTCCGCCTGAAGGGCGACGCTCAAGTTTTCTACTCGGATACCGAAACGTCCCTTAGTGCGCTTCTCCCTTCCCGCGGCGCTGCTGGCCGCCACCACCATGTTGCTCGCTGGCGCTCCGAGCGCTCTCGCTGACAGCAGCATCAGCTCCAACTGGTCGGGATACGCCGTTCATCGCTCCGGTGTCCGGTTCCGGCAGGTCAAGGCCGCGTGGAAGCAACCGACCGCGTCGTGCGCGGCCGGGAGTCAGTCCTACTCCGCCCAGTGGGTCGGGCTCGGCGGCTACAGCCCGAGCTCGAACGCGCTCGAGCAGATCGGGACCGAGATCGACTGCAGCTCGACGGGCCGCGCGCTGTCGAGTGCTTGGTATGAGCTTGTGCCGGCTCCATCGGAGACGATCAATCTCAGGGTCAGGCCCGGCGACACGATGGCGGCAAGCGTCACCGTGGTCGGGCACAAGGTGACCGTGAGCCTCGAGGACGCGACCACGCACCGGTCGTTCACCAAGTCTCTCCGGGCCGGCGCGATCGACGTCAGCTCGGCCGAGTGGATCGTCGAGGCGCCTTCGGACTGCATCAGCATCAATTCGTGCCAGACGCTGCCGCTGGCCGACTTCGGCAGGGCGTCGTTCGGGCTCGCCTCGGCCAGGACGACCACCGGCCGTTCGGGAACGATCGTCAGCAGTCATTGGGGCAGGACCGCGATCACGCTCTCGCCCGGTGGACCTCGTTTCATCGTCTACCAGGGCGCAGGTCCCTCGTCGGGCGCGGCCACACCATCGGGCCTGCTGCTCGGAGGCTCGGCGTTCAACGTCAGCTACCAGCAGGTCTCGGTGCAGCAGGGCAATCGCTTTGCCCCCCGCGCAACGGCGACCGCCGCCGGCTACCTGGTCCATCCGGGCCGCTAGCGGCCGCCGGCCGTCAGCTGCCGGAGCTGCACGCTTCCGTCCGCCCGCAGTGTCCAGTGCGGATTGTGGGCGACCTCCCAGCTGCTCCATGGCGCGATTCTGGCGCATCGAGGTGACGGATCGTCGAGCGGCCCAGGTCCCGCCCCGGTGAACGAGGCGGGACCTGGCGCCCGCGTTCGGCCTTCGTCGGACCTGAGTCCTCAGTAAGCCGGACCCGGACCAGCGCCGGGCGAGCCGGACGTGGTCCGCGAGCCCATGTTCGGGCAGTGATGCCCAGGGCTCGGGGCACGGCTCGGCGTCGTCTGGGACGGCGTGCTGGCGGTCGGCGTCGTCGTCGTCGTCGCGGGTTTCGCCGCTGACGTCGTCGCCGTCGATCCGCCTGCTGCTGCCGCCACTCCCGCCCCCGCAGCGATGGCGCCGGTCGTCAGGGCCAGCGCCAGGAGGTACCTGCGATTTCGCATCGCACTCCTTCTTGTCGGACTACGGATGGGCCGGGTGGCCCATGCACATCCCACTCCGCCTGCGTGAGAAACGCGCAAGAGCGACATAAAGCCACAGCCCGAGCCGCCCTTTCCTACGCCCGCCTTACACATCCCATACGCAGTTCTAGGGCGCCGCCCCGATCCTGTGTCCATGACCACCGACCCGACGCCACACCTGTTCTGGATCACCAGCCGCGCCGCGGGCTTCGCCGCGCTGATCCTCGCCAGCCTCGCCGTCTCGCTGGGGCTCCTGATGAGCACCAAGCTGCTCAAGCGCCGCGGACCCGACCTCCGCGTCACCCATGAGATTCTCTCGCTCTCGACGATGGTCGCGATCGTGATCCACGCGGTCACGCTGCTGGGCGACAAGTTCCTGAATCCCTCGATCGCCGACATCGCGATCCCATTCGCGAGTAGCTACAAGTCCGCCTGGACGACGCTCGGGATCGTCAGCGGCTGGAGCATGATCCTGCTCGGCCTGTCGTACTACGCCCGGCGCAACATCGGGGTGAGCCGGTGGCGCAAGCTCCATCGCTTCACTGCCCTGGCCTGGCTCGCCGGCCTCGGCCACGCGCTCGGAGAGGGCACCGACGCCGGGCAGGTGTGGTTCCTGGCCATGATCGCGATCGTGGCCATCCCGGCCGTGGGCCTGCTGGCCACACGCATGCTCGGAAGCTCGAGCGTGACCCCGGCCCACGCGCCGGATTCGACGGCGACCGCGGCTGGGTGAAAGGTGGCGGGGCGCCGGCCTACAGCCCCGGCGGATGGCGGACCACAAACCCCGAGGGGTCGGCCGTCGACTGCGACCACCGGGTTCCGCCGGAGGCCAGGGCGACCGTGTCGAAGCGCCAGCCCGCCACCGTCATCCAGGCGTGGTCGGCGTTGGCGTAGACGGTGATCCAGCGGCCGGCGCCCGGGTCTCCCCAGCTCTCGAAGCCGGTCGAGTCCAGCGGTGAGCTGAGCAGGCCCGCGGCCGCCAGCGCGTAGCTGACCGAGCCCGAGCAGTCGTATCCGTTGGCCTGGAAGGAACCGTGGCCGCCGCCCCAGATGTAGGGCAGGGTGGCGATCGCATTGCCCGCCGCCATGACCTGCCCGACGGCCGTGGGGGCGCCGGTGGGCGGCTGGACCATGCCGCCGGGGTTGACGCTGATCCCGCCGACGACGACGCGCTGAGCCGCCTTTGCCGCCTTCGCCTCGAGCGACTTCAGCTGCGAGTTGAGATGGTCGAGTTCGGCCGCCTTGGACGCTCGCGAGCCGAGCTCGGCGATGCGCTGATTGAGCAGGGCGCCCTGGAGCGCGGCGACCTGGTTGCGCTGGGCCAGCACCTGGTCGGTGAGCGCGCGGTCGCGCGCCTCGAGCGAGGCCAGCGAGTTGGCCTGGGCCGCGACGGCCGTGCGAGCGGCGCGGGTGTCGCGGACGATCTGCGCGTCCTGATGGCCGATCCGCTGCAGGAAGCTCATCTTCTCCAGCAGATCGGAGAATCCGTGTGACTCGAGGATCACCGTGACCACGTCCGGCTGCGAGCCCTCGTAGGTGGCGACGAGGTTGGAGGCCAGCGCGCGCGAGGACTGCTGCAGGCGGTTCTCGAGTTCGACCAGGTGGTTGCGTGCGGCGAGCAGCTGATTCTGGACGCGGATCAGGTCCGCCTCGCGCATCGCGAGGGTGCCCTGGATCGCCGACAGCCGCCGCTGCGCGACGCCCAGCCCGTTCGTGGTCGCGTGGATCCGGGACGTCTCGGCGGCGATCGCCGACTTGAGCGAGTCGGCCGCCGACTGGTTCGAGGCGATCTGACTCTGGAGGTCTCCGGAGCTGGGGGTCGTAAGGCCGCTGCCGAGCAGCGCCAGCGCGATGCCCACAGCAGCCGAGCCGGCGGTCAGCATCCTCGGTGCCCGTCGGCCTCTGGTGGCGATCGTGATCATGTGCTCTCTGTGCTTGGGGGGTGCTCGTGGCTCGGCGCGGCTGATGCGCGCGCTTCAGCGCCACTGCGTCCGGGAAGCGGTCGCAGCGTCGCGATCAATCTCTCTCCGGATCCGGCGCGGAGCGAGCGTGGCGAGCACCCTAACACGAGCCGTCGCGATCTCGTCCTCCGGCCCTGGTCGTGCAAGAAATCCTGCAAAACGTCGGTTTCGAGGTTTCGCTGCAAGGCGCTGAGGCACCCCTGCCCGGCCGCTGGCGCCGACCCGGCGCGGTTACCGAGCGGCCACGTCTGGTAATACTCGCCGGGTGAAGCCCATGCTCTCGATGCTCTCGCTGCTGGGCGCGGTGGCGATGCTCGTGCCCCCTGCGGCGCTGGCCACCTCCGCCGGCGATCAGCAGTACGTCGACCCGCTCGGCGGCTCCGGCAGCGGCTCGTCCTCGGGCTCGCCCCACTCGAGCTCCGGCTCGGGCTCGAGCTCCGGCAGCTCGTCATCGGGCTCGTCGTCCTCGGGGTCCTCGTCCGCGTCGGGCGCATCGTCGTCGGGCTCGGCCGCCGCATCCGGAACGGCCGTCGCGTCCGCCGGCTCGACGTCCACGACGACGACGCCCAGCACGACCTCGACCAGCCCCGCGGGCGCGACGCTTCCGTTCACCGGCTTCGAAGGCTGGCTCAGCGGCGGTATCGGCGTGGTCCTGGTGGCGTCGGGGTTCGCGCTGCGCCGCGTGACGCGCCAGGCCCAGTGATGGTCGACCCGCTAACACGCTCGCGGCACGCCTGTGGCCACTAGCTGAGACGATCCTCGCCCAGCCCGGGTGCCGCCGGGTCCCCGATCGCGATCAATGCCCGCGCCGCGGTGCGAGCGGAGATCGGAGGCGTGGAGCGGTTCGCGCGGGAGATGGTGCTGCGCCTGCCCCGGCTGGGACCGGCGCGCTACCGCGTGATCGGGCCGCCGCCGCGGTTCGCCCATCGCGCCGGTCATCTCTGGGAGCAGGCGGTGCTGCCCCTCGACAGCCGCTCCTGTGAGTTGATCTACTCGCCCGCGAACCTGGCTCCGCTGGCCTCGCGCCGCAACGTTGTGGTGATCCATGACGCCGCCGCATTGCGCTACCCCGAGGCGTATTCGACCGTGTACACCGCCTATCAGCGCCGGATCCTGCCGCTGATCGCACGGGGCGCCCGACGCGTGATCACGGTCTCGGAGTTCTCCCGCAGGGAGCTGGTCGAGCTGCTCGGGATCTCGCCCGAGTGCATCGATGTGATCCCCGGCGGGGTCGATGAGCGCTTCCGGCCCGGAGTCGACCCGGCGCCCGCACTGGCACGCCACGGGCTCAGTCGCCCCTACGTGCTCGCGGTCGGAACCGGGTCCGCGCGCAAGAACTTCGCCGCGCTCGGGCCCACCGCCGCCCGTCTGCGCGAGGCCGGGATCGAGCTCGTGGTGGCCGGCTCCGATCGCGACTATCTGCGCGGCGCGGGCGGCGGTCCGCGCCGGATCGGCTACGTCGATGACCGGCTGATGCCGTCCCTTTACGCCGGCGCCCGCGCACTTGCGATGCCGTCGCGGTACGAAGGATTCGGGCTGCCGTGCCTGGAGGCGATGGCAACCGGCGTGCCGGCGGTGATCTCGCCCCACGGAGCGCTGCCGGAGACCTCTGGCGAGGCCGCTCTGGTGGCCGATCCGGGCGACGGCTCGCAGTTCGCCGAGGCGGTGCTGAGAGCCGCGACCGATGACGATGTCCGCTCCGGGTTGATCGCTGCCGGCCTGGAGCGCGCTGGTGAGTACACGTGGGCGCGGACGGCGGAGCGGACCGACGCTCTTTTGACCGCGCTGCTGGGTTGGAGCTAGGTGTGAGCTAGGAGCGTGGGTCAGTAACC
>JADGPN010000280.1 GCA_017882465.1 Solirubrobacteraceae bacterium | reverse complement strand
TTCGTACCCACACGTCCAGTCATACTCGATGAGTATAACGACTTGGAAGCTCGATACGGAGCCTTCGGCCCGCCCGTCAGTGTCCGCGAGAGGATCCCCCCACTCGACATCTTCCCCGTGGTCACGCCCGACGCTGACGAACCAGACGGCTCGGCCGTCGGAGGCACGTCCGAACCGTTGGCTGCCCCACCCCGCCGATCTCAGGGTCGAACCGGAGCTTCCCAGCAGCGGCTCCCAGTGCGCCTCAACATGAAAGCGGGCGTCGGTGGGAATCACGGCCGCGTCGTAGCGCAGAGTCTCCATTCTGGCGTTGATGACGAAGAGGTGGCCACGCGTTGACGTGTTTTGCCTGGAACCGTCTGTTTGCTGATCCAGCAAACAGACGCCTTGAGACAACAATCGGGCGCCTGTTATGGTGTTGTCCATGTCAGCAAACAGTGGCCTACCAGAGGACGATCTGGTCGAACGCGCCGTTGCCTGGCTCTGTGAGCGTCTCCCCGCAAGCTGGGAGGTCGGGCGAACTAGTCGCGTGGAGCTACGGGAACCTTCGGGGGGCCGTGCCGAGGCCGCCCTCGACCTCCGTGGACCCAGCGGCGCCTACGTGACGATCGCCGTTGAGGCCAAACGCGCCTTCGGTCCCCGCGACGTCGACCGCCTTCAAGGAAGCCTGGGACGGGTGTTCCGCACGCTGGCGGGCAACGTACCGATCCTGGTGGTCTCGCCTTGGCTGAGCCAGCGGACCCAGGAGTTGCTACGCAAGGAGGGGATCAACTACCTGGACCTCACCGGGAATGCCCTCCTGAGACTGGACAACCCGACGGTGATCATCGAGACCCAGGGGGCCTCCAAAGACCCCACTCCGGCACCCCGTTCCAAGGCTCGGATCCAGGGTCCCAAGGCGGGGCGGCTCGTTCGGATGCTGGTCGACGTGTCTCCGCCGTATGGCGTTCGCGATCTTGCGGAAGCTGCGGACCTCAGCCCGGGGTACGTGTCCCGCCTCCTTGACCCGCTCGACGACGAAGCACTCGTCGAACGTAACGCGCGCGGACGCGTCGAGTCGGTGGACATCGGCGGCCTCCTCCGCCGGTGGGCGGGGGCGTACGACGTCTTCAAGTCGAACCGAGCCACAAGCTATCTGGTCCCCGCTGGTGTCAGCGCGACTCTGCCGCGTCTTGCGATCCTGGAAGAGCGATTCGCGGTCACCGGCTCCTTTGCCGCGGTTCGGCTTGCTGCCGTTGCTGGACCTGCATTGCTCACGGCCTATTGCGACGACCCGGCCGTCATCGCGGATGCTCTTGATCTACTGCCGACGGACCAGGGAGCCAACGTGGTTCTTCTGCAGCCCTTCGACCCTGTGGTGTGGGAAAGGACATCGAAGGACGGGCGTATCACGTACGTTGCCCCGTCCCAAACGGCCATTGATTGCCTGACTGGCAACGGTCGGATGCCCGCGGAGGGCGATGCGCTGGTCCAGTGGATGACAGACAACACGGAAGCCTGGCGACTGCCGGCTCTCTCCGCACTCTGCGATGAGGTGCGAGTGTGACGGACCAGACCGGAGTGCAACCGTCCAATCCGACTGACTTCGACCCTCTCTACATCGCTGCGCGGAGCGTGCTTCTCGACGCGCTCTTTGCGCTGGCACCGCACGGCAAGGCGATCATTATCGCGGGGGCACAGGCCGTCTATCTGCGCACCGGCCTCACCGACATCGCCATCGCGCCGTACACGACAGATGGTGATCTCGCTCTTGATCCGACGCTTCTCGGCGACGACCCGGAGCTGGAGGCGTCCATGCAGCAGGCGGGGTTCCATTTGTTGCCGCAGGGCAGCGACAGCACCCAGCCGGGGGTGTGGATCGCAACCAGAGAAGTTAGCGGCGAGCAAGTCATCGTCCCGGTCGATCTCATCGTTCCCGAGGCGGCGGCTACAGGCGGTCGCCACCGTGGCGCCCGCCTGGGACCACACGGGAACAGGGCTGCTCGCCGCTCCGTCGGCCTCGAAGCAGTCCTGGTCGACCACGACACCATGACAGTCGCGGCACTCGATCCGCGAGACGATCGCAGCATCGACGCCGAAGTCGCTGGAGTCGCTGCACTGCTGGTTGCCAAAGCGCACAAGATTCACGACCGATCCGCGGGTGGACGCGCGGATCGCCTGAAAGACAAGGACGCTTCTGATCTGACGTTGTGAGCATGATGCAGACATCGTCGCCGCGTGAGGCCGGCGCCACCCTCGCGCAGCTACGCACACATCCCGTTGCCGGGGAGGCCACAACCGATGCCCTGGAGTACCTGAACGAACTGTTCGGGCGCCGGGCTGGCGAGGGCGTCCGCATGGCGCAAAGAGCCCTGCGGCTTGCCGTCCCGGATGAGCAGATTGCGACTCTCTGCGTAACCTACACCGAGCGGCTTCTCCAAGCCGCTCGCGGCGACTGACGCAGCGTCGCGCCTGACGAGCCCTGACCAATTCAGACGCCCGCTGCTGATTGCTTGCCGCTAACGTTCACGTTCACCTGACAGCATCTTGAATACCGCGTCGTAGGCGGGTCTGCCCTTGACTGCGTGGTGCTGCCGACAGGCCAGGGCAGCTATGGAGGTATCGCGGGGAGTGGTCTTGCCGCCACCGGCCGCGGGTACCCGGCCGTGACGGTTAGGCGACCTGGTCTCGAACGAAGAGGTCCGCGAGGATGCCCTGTTGATGCCATCTGCTCGATCGCTCCCGCTGCCACGTCGTCAGATTCCAACATCGGGTGGCTGGGGTCACCTTGAAGGTAAGACAGCGGGCTCCCTGTCTTGATCGCCACGCGCCAGCCCGCGTCCGTCGAATGAACGGCAACGCCATCGCAACGCCGATACCGGCCAACCGCGACGACAAGCTGGCTTGTGCGAGGATCGCGGAGCGGATCGACCAGCCCTCTGACCAGAGAACAGTATGAACCGCATACGAGATCTCCGCCTGTCGGTGAGCCACGCTGCGGATCTTCAGTTCGCCCAGACCGATGACCCCGTCTGTTGGTGTCTGAGCGGCCCAGACCCGACCCTGCGCGTGGATGCGGTGTTCGTCCACGCCGCGAGCGCATCGACAACGAATTGCCGAGTATCAGCCTCGTCGTTGGGTCCCCAAGGTTGGTGGCGGCAGCCGCCTCTGTGGAAGCCCATTCGTGCACGCGACGCCAGTCGTCAAACGCGATAGGCCGAAGCGAGACACCCCTCATCTGGCAAGGCTATCGCCGGCTACCGGCGGCGTTTCGGGTGACGATCGAGTCTGTGCCGTCACCGCGCTTTCGTCCTTGCCTGACTGCGTGCCGGTCGGGGGTCGTCCTGCATCCGCTCCCTGCTCGCTTCACCACATGGCCTCCGACGATCTCCCATGAGATGCCCACGAGTCGAGTCCCTTCACCCGTAGATGCACTGCTCAGCAGTAGAGACCGCCGCCCCAAGAGTCAGTGCAACATGTCGACGGCAACCGAAACCGCACTCTCATGGCGCGATCCGGCCGCACTCGATGGGCGGATCAGGTCGCCCTGATGGTACCAGAGTGATACCATCAGGTCATGGCTATGACATTGCGTACAGACGAAGAGTTGGACAGCGCTCTGGCCGCCCTCTCGGAGGCCGAAGGCGCATCTCGGCAGGAGATTGTCCGCAGAGCTGTTCTGGAGCGCTACGAGCGGAACGCTCACACTCTCCGGGCGCAGGAGAGCTCCAGTCGCATGATCGACAAGTGGGCGGACGTTCTCGAGCGTTTGGGCAAAGTGTGACCGAGGTCGAGTACCTGGATTTGGAGGATCTGTTACGTCTCGTACGCCTTCTGAAGACAGGCCCGGTCCGGGACATCGGACTACTGGACTCGGCAGTCAATCGGCCTCGTTCCAGTGCGTTCGGGGAAGATGCTTACCCCACGCTGGCACTGAAGGCGGCCGCCTTACTACACTCCCTCGCCCGCAACCACGCCTTGGTCGACGGGAACAAACGTCTCGCCTGGTTGGCGACCGTGGTCTTTCTCGACCTGAACTCGTACGACACCTCCCTGACGAAGGACGCCGCGTTTGCTCTCGTTATCGACGTGTGCGTGGGAGACGCCGACGTTGAAGAAATCGCCCTACGTCTACGCCTGACGGGCTAGCCCCCGCCGTGCTCCTGCTCCGGTCAACTACGCATCGACCCCGTGGGAAACGTCCGCCTCTGGTTACGATCCGCTCGAACCGATGGGCGCGCTGTCACGGTCTCGGCGCTCGGCATCGCGCGTGAGTCGTCGCTGCGTGTGAGTCGGCGTGAGTCGCGATTGGTGAGGAGTTCCTGTACTGCGTTAAAGCCGCCGGCTTCGCCTCGGCAACGCGGCTGCCGGGCGGGCATGCGGCCTCCGGCCGGTCCCGCCCTCCGCCGCGCCCAGACGTGCACAGGTCATGGCAGAACGAACCAACCCCCTGCCGCGGAACCGTACGTCCTCGGCCTTTGGGCCTCCGGGCGCTGCGTTCCTTGCCACCGGAGAACCGTACCCGGCAACTAGCCTCGCGGCAGGTTCCCCGCTTAACCACGCGCTTCGAACGACGGGATGAGCTAGAGTATCGAATTAGATACAGCTTAGGAGGAGCGATGAGCGGTGCGGATCTGCTGACCCGAGCTCGTCACGATGCACGCCTGACCCAGAGCGAGCTCGCCATGCGCGCGCGCACCTCCCGGCCCACGCTGTCGGCATACGAGCATGGCCGCACTTCTCCGACCCTGGAGACCGCCGCCAGGCTCCTGGCTGCAGCAGGGCAGCAGTTGGCTGCAGTGCCAAAGGTCGAGTTCGTGGAACGCGCGCTTTCTCGCGAACGCAGGACACGAGTGCCGACCAGTCTGCCAAGGCTGCCGCTGCGCCAAGCCTTGGCCACGATCACATTGCCCCTGCATCTGAACTGGTCACAGCCCAACCGAGAGTTCAAGCTCGCGGAGCGCGATCGACGGGCGCGCGTCTACGAGATCGTGCTCCGCGAGGGCACACCCGAGGACGTCCTCGCGTACATCGACGGCGCCCTGCTCATCGACCTGTGGGACGACCTGGTTCTTCCCCGAGATGTTCGCGCCGCCTGGTCCGACGTCGTCAACTCCGCGCTCGACCAGGCACCGCAGTGACGTCCGCCGGCGGTGAGAAGGGCCACTGGCGTTAACGAGGTTTCAGATCGAGGTCGCTCAGCTCTTCTTCTCCCTGCCTGCGGCTCAAGGCTTTCTGCTGGCAGGTGGTGCCGCGCTCGTGGCTCAACACCTGACCAGCCGGCCCACCCAAGACCTCGACTTCTTCACCCGGGTAGGCGCCACCAGCTCAGGCCGCCGACGCGATGCTCGTGCGTGGCGCGCCTGAGCAGTCGACGTACCAGTGCCGAGGTAGGGATCTGCTCGGCGGTGGCCTGACGCCGCAGCCGAGCATCGAGATCTTTGGTAATGCGGGTTCTTCGCTAGATCGTGTGGGTCACGAAGGGTGACGGAGTCGGGAGCTTGCCAGCAATGAGGTAGGTAATGGCGATCATCTTCCGCTTGCTCCGGTACCCGCGGGCTCGTGCTTTGGCGGCCTGGATGAGCGAATTGGTTCCTTCGAGCAAGCCGTT
>JADGPN010000279.1 GCA_017882465.1 Solirubrobacteraceae bacterium | reverse complement strand
AACAAGCTCACCGCACCCACCCCCCTGCAAGCCCACGCACACGAACTCGTCGCCAACGCCCCCGTCACGACGTAGACACGACCAAGACACCCCGCCGGGCGCCAAACCCCAGCAGTCACACCGGATTACGGCTACTCAACCACAGGGAACTTCGGCCTAGACCATCAGCCGGCCTTCGGCCACGACGAGTCCGTCGCCTACGCGGCCTCACCTGCCGCGTGCAGCGCTCCGCCCGCCGCCGCGCCGAGCGACGACCGTACAGTCGCGCGCACATCAAAGTGAGCACCCGGTGATGTGGCGAACCAGGTCGTCGTCGACCTCGCGCTCCTCGACGACCACCAGCCGGCGGCCCTCAGCGGCAAGCGCCGCCTCCACGTACTCGACGCCGAAGCACGCCAGGCGCTCGCGGTGCTCGACGACGATCGTGCCGACCCGGCGGTCCGCAAGCAGCCGTTTGAGCTTCGTGCGCGACCCGTTCAGGCCCGAACCGACCTCCGCGACCGTCCCGGTCACCTGAAGGCCCCTGCGCCGTCGCCCATGTCGCCAGCCGCCCGACCTGGCGATCCAAATCCTCACGCTGTCGGAGGACGACACCCGTGTGTAAAGAGCCACCCCATCACTCGACGCCCGAGGCTTGTCGACAACGATCGCGCCGGATGGAAGCTGACCAGCGGGCAGCGGCAGCTTGCCCTCCCGCCACCACCGGTACGCGGTCATGTAGTGGACGCCTTCCTCACGCATAGTCCGAGAGCTTCACCACCAAAAAATGGCCTACGGCTGCTATCGGACGCCCCCCAACGCATCTGTGTGAGCATTCTGAATAGAGAATGCTCACCGGGATGCGTTGGCTCGTGGCGGCTCATCGAAGTGACGTCGCCTTGCCGGTACCTACAGAGTCCCGCCGGGCCCGGAGAGCCCGATGCGCAGTTTCGGCTCGTCAGGCACCGCGGACGCCGGTGGGTCGATCACCTGGCTGGCGAACAGACCGCCACCCTCGACGATGACAGCGATCCCCTCGGGCACGATCAGGGTCACCGTGCCGAAGAAGTTGAAGATGTCGATCTCAACCTCCGGGCCGGCCAGCCGCGCCTCACGTAGGTCCAGATCGATCGGTCCGAAGATCGAGCGGAACGAGGACCGGTGTGGCCAGCTCCCAAGAACCTCCGCGAGTGAGATGGGAGCACACGGCGCGGAAGCGAGACCCGGTGGGGCTCCGACGATCACGTAGCTGACCGGATTGATCCGGGCCAGCGTCTCCATCACCGGGGGACAGCCGGTCGAAGGGGACGAAGTTCGGCGTCAGGAACAGCAGCGGGAACAACAGCAGGAAGCTCGACTGCGTGGCCTGGACGTTGCGCGTGCGGAGGGCGAAGAGAATCCCGAAGCCGGCGTAGCCGACGCCGAACAGTGCCGACAGCAGCACGATCAGCAGCGCCCTGCGACCCCACTCTGGATGCGCGCCCCCGTGCGATGCCGACGAGCAGCACCAGGTTGGACGCCGCGATTCCGCGCGCCAGGTCAGCAGCCAGACGGCCGAAGATGATCGACCATCGCCTGATCGGCGCGACCCGGTGGCGCTCAGGAACACATCGTCGAGCGACGGTCGCGAGGCGGCGATCGTCTTGACCTCGATTCCGTCCTGATCCAGACGGCGCACGATCTCGGCGATCGAGCCGGCTCCGTCCTCGACGTAGAGCGCCAGCGCGTGCGGCTCAGCCACCAACCCGCTGGAGCCCCGGCAATCCCGCCAGCGCCGCCTCGGTGGCCGCCGCATCGGCACCGTTCAGGGTCACCGACACCACATCGTGGCCCATCTCAGCCTTGAGCTGCTCGGGGGTGCCGTCGGCCACGATCCGGCCGCCCTCGATGATCGCCCAGCCGGTCGCAGAGGTTGTCCGCCTCCTCCAGGTATTGCGTGGTCAGAACGGCCGCTCCTCCGGCGTCGATACGGCGCACCTGATCCCAGATCGTCAGCCGCGCAGCCGGATCAAGCCCGGTCGTGGGCTCGTCGAGGAACAGCACATCCGGCGAAAGAACGAGTGCACTGGCCAGCTCCAGCCGGCGCTTCATGCCACCGGAATCGGTCTTCGTGCGCCGCTCGGCCGCATCGGTGAGGCCCACCAGATCGAGCAGCTCCTGCGTACGCCCCCCGCGCGCGCGATCCGGTGATCCCGTACAGGCCGCATTGGAGCTCGAGCAGCTCCCGGCCCGTCTGCACCGGATCGAGTCCGATCTCCTGGAGCGCCGCGCCGATGCGGCGCCGCACGGCGGGCGCGTCGTCGACCACGTCGAGGCCGGCGACGCGGGCGCGACCGGCCGTGGGCGGGAGCAGCGTGCACAGCATCCGCACCGTCGTCGTCTTGCCCGCCCCGTTGGGTGCGGAGGCCCTGGCAGCAGGGGCCGGCGAATGGTTCGAGATCATGGGCCTTGAGACCGAACGCGGGGCGAGAACTGATCGATCGCCCTCGAAATCCCCCCACGGGACCCCCGATCCGATCGCTGACCGAGAGCGATGACTTCCGTCGGGCGCATCGGTCTGTCCTGGTGAGAACCTTCGCGCTGGAAACGAAAGAGGACCCGTGACCCCCACTCGCTCAAACTCAGACAACCGCTCACGCTGGATGGCTCTCATCGTCCTGTGCCTGGGCTCGCTGATGATCGTGCTCGACAGCACGATCGTGAACGTGGCTCTGCCGTCGATGAAGCGGGACCTCGGCTTCACCCAGGCGTCGCTGGCGTGGGTCGTCAACGGCTACCTGCTCACGTTCGGCGGCTTCCTGCTCCTGGGCGGCCGCCTCGGAGACCTGTACGGGCACCGGCGGCTGTTCATCGGCGGCATCGCTCTGTTCACGCTGGCATCGCTGGCCTGCGGCTCCGCCACGTCGCAGGGAACGCTCGTCGCGGCCCGCGTCGTGCAGGGGTTCGGCGGCGCGGTGGTGTCCGCGGTCTCGCTGTCGCTGATGGTGTCCCTGTTCCTCGAGCCGGCCGACCGCGCCAAGGCAATGGGCGTGTTCGGTTTCGTGGCGGCCGGCGGAGGCAGTCTCGGCGTCCTGCTCGGCGGGATCCTCACCGATGTCCTGAACTGGCACTGGATCTTCCTGGTCAACGTCCCGATCGGAATCGCGGTCTGCATCGTGGCGCTCAGACTGCTGCCGGCGGAGCGGCGCACCGGCGCCGGGGAGCGCCTCGACATCGCCGGTGCGGTGACGGTGACGGCGGCGCTGATGCTCGCCGTCTACGCGATCGTCAACGGGAACCAGGCCGGCTGGACCTCGTTGCAGACGCTCGGGCTGCTCGCGGCCGCGGCCGGCCTGGCCGCGGTGTTCCTGGCCATCGAGTCGAGGGTCCACTCGCCGCTGATGCCGCTCGGTCTGTTCCGCAAGCGCAACCTCGCCACCGCCAACATCGTCGGGGTGCTGTGGGCGGGGGCGATGTTCGCCTGGTTCTTCCTGTCCGCTCTGTACCTGCAGCTGGTGCTCGGATACAGCCCCCTGCAGGTCGGGCTCGCCTTCCTGCCGGCGAATCTGATCATGGGCGCGTTCTCGCTCGGCATCTCGGCGAAGCTGGTGATGCGCTTCGGGATCAAGCTCCCGCTGGTCGCCGGCCTGCTGCTGGCGTCGGTGGGCCTGGCGTTGTTCGCCCGCGCGCCCGTCGGCGGCCACTTTGCCACCGACGTGCTCCCGTCGATGCTCCTGCTCGGCTTCGGTGCCGGTATCGCCTTCAATCCGGTCCTGCTGGCGGCGATGGGTGACGTCGACCCGCACGATTCCGGACTCGCCTCGGGCATCGTCAACACCTCGTTCATGATGGGCGGGGCGCTCGGACTGGCGATCCTGGCCAGCGTCGCGGCCTCGCGCACCAGCCATCTCCTCGCCGCGGGGCAGGGCCAGCTCGCCGCGCTCGACGCGGGCTACCACACCGCGTTCGTGATCGGCACGCTGTTCGCCCTGCTCGCCGCCCTGATCGCCGGCGTTCGGCTGCAGGCGAAGCCCAGTCCCGTTCGCGAGGAGGCCCCCCGCCGCCAGGGCGAGGTGGCATACGCCGAGACGAGTGGCTGAAGCCTCGCCGAGATGACCGAACGCCGTGTAGCAGCGATGAGGTCAGCCCGCGTCGCGGCCAAACACCAACCGGGTGGGTGAGCCGGTGAAGTCTGTGGAGTCCCGCGCGAAGACCCACTCAGGCCTGAGTACGAAGACCGAACCTGTTCGAAATGGGGTCGACAATCTCCCACCCGTAGTCTGGACCGCGGCTCGCCGGCCAGGTTGCGCGCCTTGCGCGAGCCATTGGCGCTGCTGAGCCACAGCCGTGTCCTGCTGCCAGACCGCCCAGACGGGCAGGAGGTGAGGGGCGCCGGAAGGGATCACCGTGGCCAGCCAGAAGCTGCGGGGGCGCTCGAGCCGCTCCTCGGCCCACGCCCACGGGAGCAGGCCGGTCCCTTCGCCGGCGCAACGGGCCTTAGCCGGGCATATGGGGCCTCGAGCCTCAGGCATGGTCACGGCGTCGGCCTGCTCCCCGGCGCACCGTCGGCCGGGCCGTGACGCGCCGCCGTAGGCGCGCCTGGACGCAACGCCGATGCCCCCGGCCCCGCGCTGCTGCAAACGGCCGCGCCGGCCGAAGGTCTGGGTATGCGGCGAACCGGCACACGACTCATCAGCGCGGTACTTCTCCTCGGCCTGCAGCTGGCGCTGGCCGGCTCGGCGCACGCCGCCGTGCGGCTGAGCTCGGTGTCCTACGTCGCGCACGACTACGAGACCCAGGCGACCGCGCTGGTCACCCGCACGAACCCGTTCAGCGACGAGTACGTGCGCTACGGCACCCACAAGATGGACTCGACGCCCGGCGTGGACTACCGGGACGTCGGCGGTGTGCTCCATTTCCTGCCCTGGCAGCTGGCGCTCACATTCACAATCCCGATCGTCACGCACAACTTCATCGGACCCCCGGCTCACGTGGCCGTCTACCTCTACGGGTCCGATCCCGACCCACTCGGTCAGCCGAACAACGCGCGGCTGACCATCCTCCGAGACGCTCCACGCGATCTGCGCGTGGCGGCCAACCCGCTCGCCCTCTCCCCCGCCCCGACGAACGGCGACCCGCTCTCGGGCGCCCGCTTCTACGTCGACCGCTTGGGGTCACCGGCCGCCCAGGCGCAGCGGGCCTACCAGCACCGCAATCCCGGGTGGGCACGAGCGCTGTCGGTGATCGCACATCAGCCATGGACGGTCCGTTTCGGGGCCTGGAACGGCCCCGACCCGTCGAATGCGGTGTCGTTGTCGCTGGCGCACTCATACCAGCACGATCCCGGAGCGGTCCCACTGCTGGCCACGTACCGGGTCCTCAACGGGCACTGCGGCAACTATGTCGATCCGCCGTGGGCACAGGCGGCGTACCGCCACTGGATCGACGGGCTGGCCTACGGGATCGGAAACTTCCGGGCCGTGCTGTTCCTGGAGATGGATTCCCTGATCACGATCGGCTGCTTGAACCCCCAGGGAATCAGCGCCCGTCTCGCTGAGCTCCACTACGCGATCGACACGCTCGAGCGAGACCCGCACCTCGTCGTGTACGTCGACGCCGGCGCCGCAGATGCCGTTCCCTGGCATCA
>JADGPN010000278.1 GCA_017882465.1 Solirubrobacteraceae bacterium | reverse complement strand
ATTCCTCCCTCGTGGCTCCGCGCTCGCTCGAGCGCATTGGGTGCTCAATGATGACGAGCGGCATACCCGGGGAACAGGGCGTCGCTGACACAGGTGATGCACAGCGCGACGTGCAGAGGCTCGGCCCGGACTCACCCCGACTTCGCGTCAGCTCACCGGGAGCAGCTGCGGCGCCCGTGGGCGCTGATTGAAGTTGAAGTCGCGGACCAGGTTCCCCAGCCCACGGGCGTTCTCCCGCACGGTCGAGCGCGGGTCGGGTCGATGGTCAGTCCGCGGGTCCAGGCGCTGGCCGTGCAGGAAGTCATCCTCGATGAACTTCGCGAACGCGTCGAAGCTGAACTGCTGGTGGTCGATGTGGCCACGTCGCGCATAGGGCTGATCACGATCCCCGGCACCCGGAAGCCGTAGCCGTTGCCGTCAATCACGGGCGGCACGACGTGGTCATAGAAGCCGCCCCAGTCGTCCCAGGTGAGGAAGATCGCGGTCGAGCTCCAGTCCCGCGAGCGCATGATCGCGTTGATCACACTGGTCACGTAGGCCTGCCCGGCGTGGATGCTGGAGGTCGGGTGCTCGCTGACGACGCCGCTGGGGATGACCCAGGAGACGGCCGGCAGCTGATTGGCACGCGCGGCAGCGAAGAGATCCGAGGTGGGCTTGACGTTCCCCAGCTGGCCGTCCTGCCTGACGGTGTCGAAGGAGGGGAGCGGGTTCCAGATCCCGGGCGTCCGCGGATCCTGGTCCTTGAACCTGCAGAACATGTCGCCGGTCTCGCAGTCGGGCTCCTTGCCCTTCTTGAGGTAGTAGGCCCAGCTGAGGCCCGAGCGATGCAGCAGGTAGGTCAGATCCGTCCACGCGTGGTCCGGGGCGGGGTGCGGCGGGCCGATGTCCGTGGGCAGGGCGGGCGCCTCGATGTTGCTCGTGCAGCTCATCGGGTCGCCGAAGATCGTGCAGGCTCCTCACGATGATCGCCGACACCGGTTACCAGGCTGTCCATACGCAACGCGCCGCCGCGCTCCTGGACAGCCGGCTCGTCGCCTGTGACCCATGGTCGTGCCCACGCCATGAGCCTGTGGCCGAGCCCGTGGCCCGCCGAGGACGGTGGACCACGTCGCTCGCAGGCGCCGGCCGGCACACGAGGTCTGGGGATTCGGCCGGGAGAGCGGCTGATCGCCGGCGCTGTCCGTGACGCGTTCGCCACCACGATGGTGGTGCTGCGCGAGCCCGGCGAGGTGTTCGTGCTGCGTCACACCCTCGGCCGACGGCCGCTGTGCGACGCCACCGTCGCCTGGTCGAGCAGATCGACCCGCGCACGCTCGAGCCACGACGGCGCTCGCCGGATCTAGCCGCCGGGCCCTTCTGGCCGGGCGGACTTGCCGCGCACGCCAACGGCTCTCTACACGTCGTCTACGGGCGCTACTGCCATCGGCTCTCGCCTGAGCTCGAGCTGCTCGGGACCCGCGAGCTCCCACAGCCTCGCCCCTACAACTCGTTCGTGGTGCTCGGCGACGGCACGCTGGCGATGAAGGACATCGACCGCTCGCTGCGCCACCCCGCGCACCTGACCCTGCTCGACCCCGAGACGCTGGAGCGACGCTGCTCGGACGTCGAGCTGCCCGAGAGCGTCGTCGCCCGCCTGGCCGCGGATGGCGACAGCCTGTACGCGGTCGGCGCGCGCCACGCGTATCGCTACCGCTGGGACGGCGAGGGACTGGAGGCCGACAAGGAGCTGCGCTATCTCGAGCGCGGCGGGCAGTCCCACGGCTGGGACCCCGTGATCGAGGGCGGCCAGATGTGGTTCCTCGACAACGGCAAGCATCGGTAGTCGACGACGATGCTCGGCGCCGGGGTGGCCATGGGACCTGTGCACCTGATCCGGATCTCGCTGTCGGATCCCACCGACCACGAGCTGGTCGAGGTCTGCGGCGCGCCGCGGGGAACCGCGACCGATCCGCCCCTGTATGACCCCGAGCGCCGGATCGCGATCGGCTACGACTCCGGCAACGGCGCGCTCTCCGCGTTCCGGTTCAGCGGGCGCCTCGAGCCGCTGTGGCAGCGCCCGCTGGCGCACGCGGCCCACATGATCCGGTACCCCGACACCGGCGAGTTGGTCGTGCACGACGGGTCGGTCCGGCGCTGGCCCGCACCGCGGGCGTCCGCGCCATCGGCGACCGCACCGGCGCGGGACCGCCGCTGCTGCTCCTGCGCCCATGCGCGCCCGTGACGCGCCTGCCCCAGCTCGGCCACTACCCGCAGCTCGAGGATCCCAGCGCGGTGGCCGAGATCCTGCGCCGGTTCTGATCTGCCCACGGACGCGCGGGCGCCACCGCGCCCGCGCGGCGGGCAGGGGCCTCAGCTCGCGGCCCGCGGCAGCGCCCGCGCGCGGCTGCCGATGCCCTTCCATGCGTCGCCCTGGTCCGCCACCCGTTCCGCGGCGTTGGCGACCGTCCAGCTCCCGGGCTCGAGGCGCGGATCGTCGAGCTCATCCCACTCGATTGGCATCGCCACGGGCGCCCGGGGCAACGCCCGCACACCGTAGGGTGCAACCGCGTGCTGGGCGTAGTTGATCCGGTTCACGTCCACGTAGATGCGCGCGCCGCGGTCCGCCCGGCGCCACTCCAGCGTCAAGTGCTGGGGAGCGTCGGCTACCATCGCCTCGGCGATGGCACGCGCGTAGGCGTGAACGGCGCTGAACGACGGACCACGGCGGAGCGGGCAGACGACGTGGATCCCGCGTGAGCCAGTGACCATCGCGTGCGGAACGAGCCCCGCGTCGCGCAGTCTCGCCCCCGCCTCACGCGCTGCTTCCCGGACCGCCGCGAACCCGATTCCCGGCGATGGGTCGAAATCGAGGATCAGGCGGTCGGGCTTGCTCGGCTCGTCGGCCCGGGAGAGCCAGATGTGCGGCGTGATCACGTTCTGGCCGGCGAGATAGACGAGCGTGGCCGCGTTGTCGGCAACCACGTGGGTCACCGTGCCTCCCTTCTTGGCCACCGTGGCCGTGGAGATCCAGTCCGGGAAGTGGCTGGGGATCGACTTCAGGAAGAAGCCCGGGTGATCGATGCCCTGCGGATAGGCCTGCAGGGCGAGCGGGCGCCGGCGCACGTGCGGGAGCATCACCCGGCCGACGCGTTCGTAATGGCGCGCCAGCTCGAGCTTGGTGATGTCGGGATCGGTGAACAGCACCTTCTCCGGGTGGCTGATCTCAATCGCATCACGCCCGATGCGGATCGTCTCGGTCATTGTTCGCGCACCACCTGGCGGGCCGGCTTGTCGTCGCGCAGGCCGAGGAAGCGCGGATGCCGCAGGCGCCCGTGCGGGGTCCACTCGCTGAAGCCCAGCTGGGCCACCAGCTCCGGCTTCACCCAGGTGACGTTCCGCTCGCGAATCGCGGATGCGTCCTCGAACGACGGCTCTGAGCGGGTGAGGCTCCGCAGCCGCGAGCCGATGTCGCGGAGCGTCGCCTGGTCAAAGCCCGTGCCCACCTTGCCCGCGTACAGCAGCCGGGCGTCGTCGTAGTACCCGAGCAGCAGCGCCCCGAACTCGGTCCGCGACCCGCGCGGCTCGGTGTATCCGCCGATGACCAGCTCCTGGCCCTGCTCGCACTTGAACTTCAGCCAGTAACGCGAGCGCCTTTCCGTGTAGGGACTGTCAGCCCGCTTGGCGATCAGCCCTTCCCAGCCCTTGCGGCAGGCTTCCTCGAACAGCGCCTCGCCGGCACCATTGCGGTGCGGGGTCAGCCGCACCCCGTCCGGGAACGTCAGCGCGCCGCGTAACAGGCGCTTGCGCGTGCGCAGCGGGAGCGCCCGCACGTCGTATCCCTCGAGCCACAGCAGGTCGAACACGTAGTAGAAGACCGGCACGTGATGCTGCCCCCGCTGGGCGAGGCGGGCGAAGCTCGTCTTCGCTCCGTCGAAGGCCACGATCTCGCCGTCGACCGCGAAGCGCTCGCACGCTTCTGAGTCGAGCGCGGCGGCCATCTCGGGGTAGCGGCTGTTGAGAGAGAGGTCGTTGCGCGATAGGAGCCGGACCGGGCCGCCGCCGCGGATCGCCACACAGCGAACCCCGTCCAGCTTGCGCTCGAAGATCCAGTCCGGGTCGCTGAATCGCTCCTTGGCCAGGACGGCCTTCATCGCCGCCGCGTTGCGGGGCGCGGGCGCAGGCGCCAGCAGCGCGCGCTGCGCATCATCGAGCCCGGCGGCGGTCGGAGGCGCCGCCCAGGGGCGGTGCAGATCGCGGCTGCCGCGCATCGCCGCGATCAACGCGTCACGGTCCTCGTCCCTCGGCGCGGACAGCTGCACGCGCTGGACAGTCGTGCGGGCACGTGGCATCCCTCAGCCGGCCGGCACCTCGTCGGCGCTGGCCCGGCGGGCGAGCAGCTCGCCGGACTGCCCGCGCTCGCGGCCGATCGGCCCGCTGCCGCCTCGGAGCGAGCTGCCCTCGCGTCCGGCCCGCTGGGCGATGATCTCGGCCAGGATCGCCACGGCGGTCTCCTCCACGGTGGAGGACCCGATGTCCAGCCCGCAGGGCGCGTACAGCCGCTCGAGGTCCTCCTCCGATACTCCCGCCTGCACCAGGCGAGCGTTGCGGTCGACGGTGGTGCGGCGGCTGCCCAGGGCTCCGATGTAGCCCGCCTGCGTGCTGAGCGCCGCCTGCACGGCGGGCACATCCAGCTTCGGATCGTGGGTGAAGATGAGCACCGCGTCACGCGACCTGAGCGTGAGGCCGTCGATCGCATCCTGCGGCCAGGCCGCAACGGTCTGGCCCGCGACCGAGAAACGCGGAGAGCCCAGGAACGCCCGTGGGGATCGGCGATCGTCGCACGGTAGCCCAGGGTCTTGGCGAGCGGGGCGAGGGCGGCGGCGAAGTCGATCGCCCCGAAGATGACCACCCGGGGCGGCCCGGCGAACGCGGCAATGTGCACCCGCAGACCGCTTCCGAGCGACGCCCCGTCGGTCCCGTAGGCGCGCACCGCCGAGCGACCCTGTACCACAAGGCCTCGAGCCTCGCGAGCGACGTTGTCATCGAGGAGGGTGACCCCGAGCGACCCAACGATGGAGCCGGCATCGGCGTACAGCTTCCGCCCTGCGTGCTCGCCACCGATCAGCGTGGCCACGGCCGCTGGATGCTGGGCCCGGATCGCCTCGAGTCCGGCGATCGCCGCCTCGTGCGCGTCATCGCGAATCGGGTGGATGAAGATGTGCACGATGCCACCGCACATCAGCCCGGCGGTACCGGCCAGCTCATCGGAGATGCCGTAGGTGACGAGACGCGGAGCTCGCCCCGCCTCGAGCATCGCGATCGCCTCCTGGGCCACCGCACTCTCCACGCAGCCGCCGGTGACCGAGCCCTCGATCGTGCCGTCCGGATCGATGTAGACGCTGGCGCCGACCATGAGCGGCGCGGAGCCGTCGACCCCCACGAGCGTGCCGGCGGCCACGCGCCGGCCACTGCGGAGCCACTGAGCGCGGTGATCGCCGTCTGCTGTACAGGTCTCAACATGAGGCTGTCGTCCCTCCATGGTCGCAGAAGGGCCTCGCCGCAGCGAGGCCCATCCGTGGTGAGGTGATTGATGGAGCTAGGGGGACTCGAACCCCGACCTCCTGGGTGCG
>JADGPN010000065.1 GCA_017882465.1 Solirubrobacteraceae bacterium | reverse complement strand
ACCACGATCCGGACATCTACCCCGAGGCGCACGCGTTCCGGTCCGAGCGCTTCGTCGGCCGCCAGCCCGGCACCTACACCTGGATCCCGTTCGGCGGCGGCCGCCGCCGATGTCTGGGGGCGAGCTTCGCGCTGCTGGAGATGAAGATCGTGCTGCGCGCCGTGCTCACCCGATACGACCTCACGCCGGGCACGAGCGTCCCCGAGCGGACCGCGCGCCGCTCGATCACCTTCAGCCCCGAGCATGGGGCGACGGTGGTGCTCCACGAGCGCCGCGGGACGGTGAGCCGGGAGGCGATCGGCCGGCCGAGCGCCGCCCCGGCATTAACCTGACCGCCGGCTCGGGGCCCGGCGATCGGCGGTACGGTTGTCCCGCCACCGCGCGCATGCGCTATCCCCTCGCGGGGTAGCAACCGCCCACGCTCATGATCATGACCACCTCCGCTCAGCCGCTCGGCGTTCTGGCCGCCGACGAGAACCCGGACCGGCTCGATGACCGCGCCGCGTTCGAGCTGATGCGAAAGCGCGCCCGCGCGACCAACGGCCGGGTTGCCGACTCGCGCGGTACGTGATCGAGAGCCGAGGTTTGTGACCGTGGACCTCATGGCCCCTGTGAAGGCGTTCGACTCCGTTCAGCAGCGGCACCGCTGGCTCGCGCTCCCGATCGCGGTGGTGAAGAAGTTCGGCGACGACCAGGGCGGGAGCCTGGCCGCGCTCGTGGCGTACTACTCGTTCTTCTCGCTGTTCCCGCTGCTGCTGGTGTTCACGACCGTGCTCGGCTTCGTCCTGCAGAACGATCCCGGCGCCCAGAAGTCAGTCCAGCAGTCCGTGCTGGGCCAGTTCCCGATCATCGGCGATCAGATCCACCTCCATGCGCTGAGCGGGAGCGCGGTGGCGCTCATCGTCGGGCTCGTGACCTCGCTGCTCGCCGGCCTGGGCGTGACCCAGGCCGCCCAGAGCGCGTTCGACCGCATCTGGGCGGTCCCGTTCAAGGACCGGCCGAGCTTCCTCAAGTCGCGCCTGCGGGGACTGGCGCTGCTGGTCTCGCTGGGATTGATGTTCCTGATCGCGACGCTGGCGTCGGGCCTGGTCACCGGCGGCCTGGGCGGCCCATTGACCAAGGTCGTCGGCATCGGGGTGTCGCTGCTGCTTAACTTCGGCCTGTTCTTCGCCGCCTTCCGCCTGATGACGAGCGATGACGTTCCCACGCGCGAGCTCCGGGTGGGCGTGATCGTCGCCGGGGTCGCCTGGGAGGTGCTGCAGGTGGTGGGCGGGTACTACATCGGCCACGTGCTCAAGCGCACGACCGGGACCTATGCCCAGTTCGGACTGGTGCTGGCACTGCTGATCTGGCTGCACCTCGGCGCCCAGATGACGCTCTACGCGGCCGAGATCAACGTCGTGCTGGCGCGCCGTCTGTGGCCGCGCAGCCTCCTCGGGCCGCCCACCGCGGCGGCCGACAAGGAGACGCTCACCGCTCTGGCCAAGGTCGAGGAGCGCTCCGCGGAGGAGCAGGTCGAGGTCGAGTTCAAGCGCGGCGGCTGACCGCGCGCGGAGGCTCAGAAGAGCCGATCCACGGCCTCGCGCCGGGTCTGCTCCAGCGGCCACGAACAGAGCCCGTCCTCGCCGGGGCAGCCGTCGCAGATCGCGCGACGCGGGGTCTCGGTGACCCGGAAATCGCCGGCCAGGACGCCGTGGGCGAGATCGGCCAGCCGTCCCTCCAGCTCCAGCTCGTGCGCACGCTCGAAACGGGCCAGCACGGGCAGCTCGGGGCGCTCGAGGAACACGTGCGCCACCTCGACCGCCCGCGCGCCCGACCGCAGCGCTGCCAGCGCGTAGACCAGCCTCTGGGTGGCGTATTGCTGCTCCACGACGGCGGCGGGCTCGGCGCCGTCGAGGCGATCGCTCTTGTAGTCGACCACCAGCAGCTGCGCGCCACCGAGCCCTTCGCGGGCGAGCACGTCGAGGAAGCCGTTGATCAGCACGCCTCCGGGCGCGAGCAGGAACGCGAAGCGCTCCTCGCGGCGGACGTCGGTGGCCGCCGCCAGCCTGGCGCACAGCTCGCTGGCGCCGAATCGCTCGACCAGCTCGGCCAGCTCCTCGGTCTCGGCCTCGGTCGGCATCGCGATCGCGGCCTGGTGCGCGGCCGTGGCGACAAGCTCGGCGCCGGGCCGCAGCGGACGGCGCAAATCGAGCCGCTCGAGCAATGCGTGGACGACCACCCCCCGCTCGGCGCCGGTGAGCCGTCCGGCCGTCCGGCCCGACGGCGGACCGGCGACCGATCCCCGCTCAGGGCCTCGCGGCAGGCCCAGCACGCGCTCGAGATAGAAGCGGTAACCACAGCGGGCGTATTCGCCGAGACTCGAGTAGCTCAGGCGTGACACCGGCACGGCCATGTCGTCCTGCGCCGGGGTGAGGGCCGACGCGTCCGGGGGGTGGGCGGAGTTCGGATGTATATCGTCCGAAATCCGCCCACCCTCGGGGGACTCGGAGAGTGCAGCCGCCCCGAGGTCTCCCTCGGCCGAGGCCTCCGCCACCGCCGCCTCGACCTCTGGCCCGGCGGCCTCCTCCGCCGGCCCTGCCTCGGGGCTCACCACCGAGTAGGCGATGCGGGCCCTCGACCCCTCCCATTCACGGTCCACCACGGCGGCCCGCTCGCCCGCCTCGAGCCGACTCGCGATGTCGGGCACCAGCGCCGGCGCGATCCACGCGATCGGACCGCCCGAGGACTCCTGGGGCCAGCCCGCCATGCCGACCGCGCCGCTGAGCACCAGACGCTCGCGCGCCCGGGTCATCGCCACGTAGAACAGCCGCCGCTCCTCGGCCGCCTCGGCGGCGGCGCGGGCGTCGCCGAGCGCCCTGTAGGCCAGCGCCGGCTCCGCCTTGCCGGTGCCCGGTCGTCCCAGGCGCAGGCCGATCTCCCCGCCCGGCCCGAGCCGGAGCAGATCGGACCGGTACCGGGGCCCGCGGCCGAGGTCGGCGACGCAGACGATCTCGAACTCGAGCCCCTTGGCCCGGTGGATCGTCATCAGCCGCACCGCGTCGAGCGCTTCGCCCTCCACCGGCGCCTCGCTCTCGCGGGAGGCGCCGCCACCGAACGCTGTGCTCCACGCGTCGGCTCGGGCCCGCGCCAGCTCGAGGAAGGCGCGCAGGTCCCTGCCCCGGGCGGCCTCGTGCTCGCGCCCGAGCCGCATCAGCTTGCGCACGTTGGCCAGGCGGCGCTCGCCGCCCGGCATCGCCAGCATCGCGAGGTCGTAGCCGGTCAGCTCGAGCACGCGCTCGATCAGCTCCTCGATCCCCAGGCGGGCCATCGCCGCGCGCTCGCCGGCGAACCACGCCGAGAAGGCCGACAGGCGCTCCCGGTCATCGGGCTCGAGGTCCTTGAGCGCGGACTCCTCCCCCGGCTCGCGGATCGCCCACCATGGGTCTCGGCCCGACTCCCGCGCGGCCGCCGCCACCAGGACCAGGCCGCCGGCCGACAGCCCCACCAGCGGCGAGGCCAGCAGCGTGTAGGTGGCCTCCTCGTCGCGCGGGTTGGCCAGCGCCCGCAGGTACGCGACGAGATCGACCACCTGCGGGTGCGACCAATACCCCCGGCCGCCGATCATGTACGTGGGCACGCCGAGATCCTCGAGCGCGCGCTCGTAGGCGCGCAGGTCGGTCGTCGCGCGGGTCAGGACCACGACGTCCCGCGCCGCCGCGCCGGAGCCGATCAGCTCCCGTACCCGGGCCGCCAGCGCCCTCGCCTCGGCCAGGCGCCAGGGCGCCGCCAGGCCGTCCTGCCCCCACTCGGCGTCCTTCTCGGCCACCAGCAGCTCCACCCGAGGGTCGTGCGCCGGGGAATCGACGCGACCGGCGAGCAGCGGGGTGAACCGCTCGCCGAATACCTCCGAGAAGGCCGGGTTGAGCGCATCGAGGATCTCCCGCCGGGAGCGGAAGTTCATCGTCAGCGTGGCGTGCGCGCCGCTGACGGCCAGCTGCTCGCGGCGGCGCTCGAACAGCTCGACGTCCGCGTGGCGAAAGCCGTAGATCGACTGCAGGGCGTCTCCGACGGTGAACAGGTTTCCCCGCGCGACCGACTCGATCAGCTCCAGCTGGACCGGGTTCGTGTCCTGGAGCTCGTCGACCATGATCTGCTCGAAACGGGCCGCGTAGCGGTCGCGGAGCTCCCGGCTCGAGCCGAGCACATCATGCGTCATCAGCTCCAGGTCCGCGAAGTCGACCAGCGACCGCTCCCGCTTCAACGCGGCGTAATGGGCCCCGTAGGAGCCCAACAGGCGGTCGAACAGGCCGAGCACCTCAGCGGCACGCAGCTGCTCGGCGGCGTCTCGGAAGCGCTCGAGCGCATCGGCGTAGTCCGTGCAGGCGACGGTCCGGAGCGCCGCCCCGTTGCCACCCGGGAGGGCGAGCTGGCTCAGCTCCCCCGGCCACAGTTCGGGCTCGTCCAGCAGCGCCGCGCAGCGCCCGATCCGCTCCAGCGCCTCGGCCACCTTCGCGCTCTGAGCGGCGGCGCCGAGCTCGGACGCGGCCGTCAGCGCGGCCTGGCTCAGCACCAGCCGAAGCGGACCGAGGTCGGCCGGGGCCCTGAGCAGCGGCAGCGCGGGCGCCGACTGTCCGCGGGAGCGCAGCTCGTCGTAGGCCGCGCCGATCGCGCCGCGGAGCGCGCCGGACCCGTAGCTGGCGACCAGATCCATCCCCCCGTCGACGTTGGCGGCGAGGTCCTCGAGTGCAGTGTCGAAGGCCGCGTCGGCCAAGCCCACCGCCTCCGACTCGTCGATTACGGCGAACGCCGGATCGACCCCGACGGCGAGGGCGTTGGCCCGCAGGACGCGGGCGCAGAAGCCGTGGATCGTGGAGATGAACGCCCCTTCGGTGGCATGGGCAGCGTCATCCGCTCCCAGCCCGTGCAGCCGCGTGCGAATGCGATCCCGGAGCTCGGCGGCTGCCTTCTCGGTGAAGGTGATCGCGAGGATCGAGCCGACCTCGACACCGTCTTCGAGCACCGCACGCACGAACCGCTCGACGAGCACGGACGTCTTGCCGCTGCCGGCATTGGCGTCGACGATCAGGTCTCCCCGGCGGCGATCGATCACCGCGAGCTGCTCGGAGGTGAACTCGATCATCCGTTCCTGCAGATCCCCGGGTAGGCGCACCCGTCCCGGGAGCACGTCTCGGGGCATGGGGTCAAGTCGCCGGATCGCAGGCGCGTGGACAGGGAGACGGCCCGAGCGGCGGCGTCGGCCAACTCCTCCTCCAGCACGTCAGAGTCGCGGCCGTCATTGGCGAACAGACCGGCGGCAGAGACCGCGTCCTTGAGAAACAGCCCGCGCGGGCGCAGGTAATCACCGCCGAGGGGCTGGTAGAGCCCGGCCACGGGCTCCAGGCCGAGCAGCTCGCGCACCACGAGCATGTAGATGGCCACCTGGAGCTGGCGGTCCTGGCGCCAGCGAGCGCCGGGATGCTTCGGGTTGACCCGGCCGCTCTTGTAGTCGCGCACGATCGCCCGCTCTCCGGACGGGTCGACATCGACGCGATCGATCATCCCGCGCACCAGCACCGTGGCCTCGCCGTCCCCGAGCTCGAGCGGGGGCAGCGACTCCTCGTCGCCGGCGAATCCGAATCGGAGCTCGACGTCGCGCGGGGTCCAGCCCTGGCCGCGGGCGGCCTCGAACTCGAGGTAGTTGCGCAGGTCGGCCTCGATCGACCGCAGCGCGGCCGCACGGACGGCGTCCGGCCGGCCGGTAGCGATCGCCGGCGGCAGCTCGGCCATGACGTCGGCGAGGATGGCCATCGCCCGGGGCAGCGAGTCCGGAGTCACGGGACCCTCGAGGCGCCGGATCACCAGCTCGAGCGCCTCGTGGATGTAGCTGCCTCGGGCCAGTGGATCGGGCTCGGGATCGAATCGCTCCGGCTGCAGCTCCTTCTCGACCAGCCATCTGACCGGGCAGTCGGCATAGGACTCGAGCGCGCCCGGCGAGACCACGTCGCGATGCCGGACCCGGGACAGTGGCAGCGCGCCCAGCGCCCGGAGCGGCCCGTCGAGCGCGACGCCGGAGCGGGCGGCCGCGGCCCGGGCTCGGGCGAGCTCGCGCGCGGTCGGTGCGAGCTCCGGATCCCAGACCACATCGGCGAGCAGGCGCCGGCTACGACGCTCGGCCCAGCCGTCGGGCATCAGCTCCTCGACGTCGCCGATGAACGGCGAGCGGAGCGCGAGATTGCCCTCCTCGTCGGAGCTCCGGTAGCTCAGATAGATCACCTCGGTGGCCCGCGACGTGCAGGCGTAGAAGAGGTAGCGCTCGCGCTCCAGCGAGTCCTCGTGCGGACGCAGGACGAGCCCGGAGGCCGCCGCCAGCTCACGCCGCCGCTCGTCGGATAAGAACGGGTCCGCCGCCGCAGGCAGCGGAAACTCCCTCTCCTGCAGGCCGCAGACGAAGATGGCCCGGAAGCGGCGGGCCCGGATCGCCAGCGGCTCGGCCAGGAGCACCGCGCCGGGACGCTCCGGGAGGCCTGCCGGCACGAGCAGATCCTCGACCGCCTCGATCAGCTCCGCGCCGCGAAGCTCGTCGCCCAGCTCGGCGAGGTCGCCCAGCGCGCGTAGCAACCCGGCGAGCGCCCGAGCGTCGAGCCGTTCGTCGGCGTCGAGCATCGGCGCCCGGCGGCGGTGGGGTGCCGCGAACAGCCTGCGCGCCTGACGGTTGAGCTCGGCGATCGGGTCTCGGGCTTCCCGCATGGCCTCGATCTCGCTCAGGCGCCAGCCCAGCTTCGCCCGAGCCAGCGCGGCCGTGCGCAGCCCCTCGCGGCGAACATCGCGCTCGAGCCCATCAGCGACTTCGGGATGCGCGAGCAGGCCGGGTGAGCGCAGGTAGTCGATCAGGTCCCCGGCCCGCGCCCGTTCCTCCTCGAGCAGGGCACAGCGGGCGAGGCCGAGCAGTCCGCGCCCCAGAGTCGTGTGCCCAAAGGCCACGCGATGCTCGAACGCCAGCGGAATCCCGGCGCTTGCGAACACCCGCTCCACCAGCGCCACCGACCGGGACGGCGACCGGTAGACGACCGCGATCTCCTCGCCGGGGATGCCCGCCCGCAACAGGGCCAGCACCTCCGAGGCCACGAGCTCGGTCTCGGCACGTTCGCCACCTGCCTCCAGCAGCCGCACCGCGGCGCCCGGGTCGATCACCTCCGCGTTCGGATCGCGCGGCTCGAACAAGCGCCGCTCGAGCTGGTGCAGAACAGCGCGCGACCCGGGCTCGTAATGGTCGTCGGCCGCCGGCAGCTCCAGCACGCGCGCGGCCAGCGGCCTCAGCTCCTCGACCGCCTCGGCGCGCGCCCTCAGCGCCTGATGGCCGGCCTCGTAGGTCAGCGAGACGGTTACCTCCACGCCCACCGCCCGCGCCAGCGTCTCGACAGCGTCACGCTGGACCGGCGTCAGGTCGTCGAATCCGTAGATGAACAGCGGGCTCGTGCCCCAGCAGCCCGGCGCCGCCCGCAGGGCATCGAGTGCCCGCCAGGCATAGAGGTCCGTGTCGACCCGGCCCAGCCGCTCGAGCTCGTGGGCGTAGTCGAGGTAGATCAACGCCACGTCGTCGCCATATCGCCGTCGTTCAGGGTCATCGCCTGCCCACGCGCGCACTGCGTGGGCGAACCGCTGCGGCGTGACCAGCGACCGCTCGAGCTCCGAGATCAGCGCCACGGCGGCCGAATTGAACCCGGGCGAGGCGGCCGACCCGCTCAGGAAGGTCAGCCCTCCGGCGTCGAGCACGCGCCGGACGACCCGCTCGCGCTGCAACCCCGACAGTGCAGAGGCGACATAGCCGGCTCGACGCGCGATCTCGGCGGCGAGACCGGCGAAGGTGCGCACCGATCCGCCGAGCACAGCGCCCGCGGCAGCGAGCTCCCTGGAGTAGTGGTCGGCGTCGGCGGATGTGGGCACGACGAGCAAGGGGCCACGCCGGGTCGCCGAGGCGTAGGCTCCGAGAACCTCGCCCGCCTTGGCGGAGTTGGCTGGTCCGAGCACGAGTGTGAGCGGCATGGCCGACATGGTCGCGCGCGGCCCCGACGCCTCGACCCCGCCCGGCCCCCGACGCCGTGGACCCGCCCGGCCCAGACGCCTCAGCCCGCGGTGGGAGTCAGGCCGCCGCCCCCGCGGCCACCGTCGCCGCCGACCTGGTCGCGGCCGTCTCGCCGGCCCCCAGCAGCGTGGCCGAGCGGACGCTGCTGATCTGGGCGAGTGCGGTAGGCGCCTCGGATGCGGGCATCATGGGCGGGCATCTGGGTGGGCGTCTGGGGGTGCAGGCACAATCAATCCGGTGCGCCGCTTCAATCTGCACACCCGCCCCCTGGCCCGCGACGACGACGAGCCGCCTGGCTACGGGGGCCGGTACGCGCGCGTCTCGGAGGCGGTCGGCGCAACCGGCCTGGTCGTGAAGCTGTTCGAGCTCGAGCCGGGCCAGAGCATCTGCCCGTATCACTACGAGTACGTGGAGGAGTGGCTGGTCGTGCTCGAGGGCCGGCCCACGATCCGCCATCCCGGCGGCGAGGAGGTGGCCGACCCCGGCGACGCGATCTGCTTCCCGAGCGGCCCCGCGGGCGCCCACAAGGTCACCAACCGGAGCTCGGAGACGGCACGCATGCTCATGTTCTCCGACGGCCGCGAGCCGTCGGTCGCGGTGTACCCCGACTCGGACAAGATCGGGGTCTGGCCCGGCAACGACGCGGATCACGTGATCGTCCGCCGGAGCGCGAACGTGGACTACTGGGACGGCGAGACCGGAGGCTGAAGCGGCGCCCGCCAGTCCGGGGTTCGGCAGCGCTATGCGGCCGCGGGCTGCTCGGCTTCAGGCGCCGCCGCTGGCGGCTCTTCCACCTCGGGCGGCTTGGCGCCCTCCTGCGCCCACGGCTCGTCGAACTCGACGCGCCACTTGCCGTCCTCGCTCTGCTGGAGCGCGAGCCGCGCCCGGAAGCTCTTGCCCGACCGGCCCTTGAAGCCGGTGACCGCCTTCTCGGTGCGGCCGGTCTTGATCAGCTCGCGGGCGACGGGGATCGGCAGCTGCTTCCCGGCCTTCGACTTCCAGATCACGAAGCCGCACCCGGGATCGTCACGCGACCAGCACGAGTATCCCTTGCGGTTCTCGACGATGTCGCGGCCGCAAACCGGACAGGGCCCGAGGTTGGCCCGCGGGATACGGACGTCCTTGAGCTTCGTGTCCAGCTCGCCGACGGTCGACTCGGCGAACTTGACGATGTCGCCCATGAATGCCTCGCGCGAGTCCTCACCGGTCTCGATCTTGGCCAGGCGATGCTCCCAATCTCCGGTCAGCCCGGGTGAGGTCAGCGCGTGCTCGCCCAGCAGCCGGATCACGTTCAGGCCCTTCTCGGTGACCACCAGCGCCCGCGCGTCGCGCTCGATGTAGCCGACCTGAAGCAGACGCTCGATGATCGCGGCGCGGGTGGCCGGGGTGCCGATGCCCGAGTCCTTCATCGCCTCGCGCAATTCGTCCTCGTCCACGAGCTTCCCGGCGGTCTCCATCGCGGCCAGCAGCGCACCCTCGGTGTAGCGGCGCGGCGGCTTCGTCTCCTTCTCCTCCGAGGCGATCTCCTTGGCGTCGACGTTCTCGCCCCGCTCGAGCTTGGGCAGCTGCTGCTCCCGGCCCTCGTCCTCCTCGCGGGCGGCGCCGTCGATGTCGGCCTCCTCGCCGTAGACGCCGCGCCAGCCGGGGACGAGCATCACCTTGCCGCGGGTGCGGAACACGTACTCGGCGACGGTCGTCTCAACCCGCGTGTTCTCAAACACGGCATCCGGGTGGAAGACGGCGAGGAACCGCTTCACCACCAGGTCGTAGATCCGCCGGTCATCCCCGTTCATCTTGTCGACCGGATGCTGGTCGGCGCGAGTGGGGATGATCGCGTGGTGGTCGGTCACCTTGGCGTCGTTGACCACCCGGGCGAGGGGCAGCACGTCGAGCCCTAGCACGTAGGCCGCGGCCTTGTTGTAGTCCGGGCTGGCCCCGACCAGCTCGGCCGTGGGCTTGATCTCGGAGACCATGTCCCCGGTCAGGAAGCGCGAGTTGGTCCGCGGATAGGTCAGCGCCTTGTGCTCCTCGTAGAGCCGCTGCGCGGCGGCGAGCGTGCGACGAGCGGAGAACCCATGCCGGCTGTTGGCGTCGCGCTGCAGTGAGGTCAGGTCGTACAGGAGCGGCGGGCGCTCCTTGCGCTCGGATTTGTCAAGCTTGGTGATCTCGCCCGTCTGTCCCGTGCAGGCGGCGACCACGGCCGCCGCTTCCTCGGCGGTCTTCAGGCGCGGATTGGCCCCGGCGTAGTAGCGGCCTTCGTAGATCCTCGTCCCGGGCGCCTCGAACAGTGCGTCGACGACCCAATAGGCCTCGGCAGTGAAAGCGCGGATCTCCTCCTCGCGGCGAGCGAGGATGGCGAGCGTGGGCGTCTGCACCCGGCCCAGCGAGACCGCCCCGTCGAACGAGGAGCGCAGCCGGATCGTCGCCGCCCGGGTCGCGTTCATGCCCACGATCCAGTCGGCCTCGCTGCGGGAGCGAGCGGCCGCCTCGAGCGAGGCCAGCTCGGAGCCTGGACGCAGGCCGGCGAACGCGTCCTCGATCGCCTTCTTGGTCATCGAGTTGAGCCACAGGCGCAGAACCGGTTTGTGCGATCCCGCCTTCTCGTACAGGTAGGCGAAGATCAGCTCCCCCTCCCGCCCGGCATCGCACGCGTTGACCACCGTCTCGACGTCGTCGCGGGCCAGCTGGCGCTTGACCACGTTCATCTGCTTCCTGGAGCGCTCATCGCGCACGACCAGCTTGAAATGCTCGGGCACGATCGGCAGGTCCGCCATGCGCCACTTCTTGAAACGATCGTCGTACTCGTCGGGTTCGGCCAGCTGCACGAGATGTCCCACCGCCCACGTGACCACGTGTTCGGGGCCCTCGAGGAATCCCTCGCCCTTGGTGAACGCACCCGGCAGAACCCGGGTGAGGTCACGGCCGACGGACGGCTTCTCTGCGATGACGAGTGTCTTCATGTTCGCGGTTGCGGAGCGTAGCGCCCACGGCAAGCTCGGTCAGCTTCGCAGCAACCGTGACGATCTTCGAGCCGTCAGCCGGCGCAGGCGCCGGTGCTGACCGGCCCGCCGTGAGACCGGGCGTGAGCGAGCTGTGCCCGCACCAGCGCGTTCGGGACCGCGAACCCGCCACCGGTCGCGCCCCCACCGGTCACGGCGGCGAACACCGTCGCCACCACCTGCCCGGCCGAATCGACCATCGGTCCGCCCGAGTTGCCCGGCCGCACGAGCCCGCGCAGCGGCGTGATGCTGCGCACGATCGACCCCTGCCCGTAGGCATCCTGGGTCCTCACGTCCAGGGTCTGGCCGATCCGCCCGGGCTCGGCGTCGAAGGGCCCGTCCCGGGGATAGCCGAGGATCGCCGCAGCGGTGCCGGCCCGGGGATTCGGCGCGAGCACCAGCGGAGGTTCCGACAGCGACGGGACCCGCAGCAGAGCGATGTCGTCATGGGGGTTGAACGCGACCGGGACGGCGGTCAGATTCGGACCCTGCCCTCCGGCCTCGACCACGGTGTCGTTCTCGCCTGCCACCACGTGCGCGTTGGTGACCACCAGACCCGGGGCGATGACCCAGCCGCTGCCCTCGACGCCGAGCCCGCATGCCGTTCCGAGCACCCGCACGACGCTCGCGCGCGCCGCCCTCACTCCACGCGCGGCGAGGATCCCCCGGGTCGGCTGCGGGACGTCGGCGGCGGGACCGCGGACGGATGGGATCGGGTCAAAGCGCGCCAGCGCGTTGAGGATCGGGCCCGAGGGCGGCAGCAACTGGTCCAGCTCGCTGAGGATCGCTGAGCGCTGGATGTCCTGGCGCAACGGCTTCGAGCCCGAGGACTGGAGCGCGACCGCGCCGACGATCCACGCGATCCCCAGCCCGACGCAGGCCGTCAGCGCCGCGCCGAGTAGGCCGTCGACGGTCTTCAGGCCCGGGATCCGCAGCGCGGCCCGGGCGCGCATGCCGAGCCCCTCGAAACCGCTCGCCAGCACGCCGCCGGCCAGCACGGCGCCGAGCAGCCCGAACAGGGGCGCGTAGTGCGAGTGGGCGCCGCCGGGCAGGATCAGCGGCGCGATCCGGGTCCCGATGATCGCCCCCAGCGCGAACCCGGCCAGTGACAGGACGCCGACGATGAATCCCTGCAAGTAGCCATAGAGCGCCAGCAGGGCCGTGAAAGCGACGATCAGCCAATCGATTGTCGTCACGGCTCAAGACTGTAGGGCCTCGTCGTGCCGGGCCGTCGGCATCAATCGCAGCCTCCATCTTCTACATTCCGTTGCGAATGTCTCGAGGGGCTCCTTATGTTCCGGCGCTGACACCTCCGAGGGCGCCACTCGCGCCGGGCCGCCGGCTCACGCCGCGCCGCCGCCGGCTGCTCACTCGCATGGCGCCGCTGTTCGCCATGGCCGTGGTGGCCTTCGCCGCCGGCGTGGTCACCGGGACCGGTCCGGGTCGGGCCGAGCGACACCTCGTCACCCAGTACATGACCGATTGGGCCCACGGGAACTACGCCCAGATGTACCGGCTGCTCGACAGCGCCTCCCGGAGCCGGATCTCGGAGTTCGACTTCGCCTCCGCGTACCGGTCGGCGGCCAGCACGGCAACCCTGACCGCGGTCGTGCCCGGACAGGTCGGGAGCCGACAGGGCGATCTGCTGCCGGTCCCGGTTCGCGTCCGCACGAGCCTGTTTGGCATCCTGCGCGAGACCCTCCTGGTGCCCCTGAGCGGATCGGGCTCCGACGCGCGGGTCCGATTCTCCGATGATCTCCTGTTCCCGGGCCTGCGATCCGGGGAGCGCCTCACCCGCCAGGTCGCGCTCGCGCCGCGCGCCGAGCTGCTGGCCCAGAACGGGATCCCGCTGGCGCAGGGCCCCAATCGCAGCTCTCCGATCCCCGACGTCGCCGCGGAGGTCACCGGGAGCCTGGGACCGATTCCGCCCGAGCAGGCCGCGACCTACGCCGCCGCGGGTTACCCGCCGGACGCCAAGGTCGGGCTCAACGGCCTCGAGCGTGTGTTCCAGCAGCAGCTCGCCGGTACGCCGGGCGGCACGCTGCTGGCCGGCTCACGCCCGCTGGCCCGCACCGTGCCCGGATCGGGTCTGCCGGTGACGACGACCATCGATCCGACGATCGAGCGCGCCGCGATCACCGCGATCGCCGGGCGCTATGCGGGCATCGCGGCCATGGATCCGCGGACCGGCGAGCTGCTGGCGCTGGCCGGCGTGGCCTTCTCCGCGCTTCAGCCGCCAGGGTCGACGATGAAGATCATCACCGCCACGGGCGCGCTGGAGGCCGGGATCGTCAAGCTCAGCGACACCTTCCCGGTGCTGACCGGCGCGCCGGTCGACGGGGTGACGGTCTCCAATGCCAACGGCGAGGCCTGCGGCGGCACGTTCGTGCAGGCGTTCGCGAACTCCTGCAACTCGGTCTTCGCCCCGCTGGGTGCCAAGCTCGGCGCCGCACGCCTGGTCAACATCGCCGAGCGCTTCGGGTTCAACCATCCGGTGGGGATCCCGGGTGCGGCCGAGAGCTTGATCCCCTCGGCTAGCACGATCGGCGACGCGCTCGCGGTCGGCTCCTCGGCGATCGGGCAGGGGACGGTGCAGACCACCGCGCTGCAGATGACCGACGTCGCGGCCACGATCGCGATGGGCGGCAAGCGGCCGATCCCGATCCTGCAGCTGCACCAGGCGCCCCACTTCATCCGCGTCACCACTCGGCACATCGCCCACCTCGTCCAGCAACTGATGGTCGCGGTGGTCGCGTACGGGACCGGAACCGCGGCCCAGATCAAGGGCGTGGTCGTGGCCGGCAAGACTGGAACCGCCGAGCTGCGCAATACCCAAGGCCCGGACGCCGGCCCGAACGCCGGCTCGGCCGCGAACACCGACGCCTGGTTCGTCGGCTACGCACCCGTCGGGCATCCGCAGATCGTCGTCGGAGCGCTGTTCCCCGAGCAGGGCGCCGGCGGCGCCACTGCGGCGCCGGCGGTGCACGACGTGCTCGTGGCAGCGCTGCACCACCACTCCTGAGCGGCCGGGCGCGCGGGTCACAGGCGCGGGCCCTTGACGACGCGACCGTCGCGCGAGGTCAGCCAGCAGCCGGCGACGATGCCGGCCACCAGCCCGATCAGCACCCCCAGGATGATGATCAGGTTGTTCGGGCCCGCCGGCCGCGTGTAGCCGACGACGACGATCGGGACCGCGACGCCCGTGAACACGGCGATGCCGGTCGCGAGCGGGTTGAAGCGCAGGTCGGTTGGGGCCGACGGGCCACACTCCGGTGGCTCGTCTTCCGACCACCGGTCCCGCGGGCTCAAAGGTCGATCGAGACGATGGCCAGGACCTGCCCGGCCGGGCCGCGGATCTTGAGGATCAGCGGCCGGTTGCTGTAGGCGGTGACGTTGATCTTGAACAGCAGCAGCGAGCCCTGAGTGGGGCCGAAGTAGGCGACGCTATCGGGAACCGGAACGCGCCCGCCTGGCTTGAGCAGCATCGGCGTCCACGCGTACGGGTTCACGTTGGGGTCGAGCGGGAACGCGTTGTAGCGGTTGCCCTGCGTGTCGACGAGGTCGAAGTTGCCAGCAGTCAGAGCGGGTGTGTGGGTCTGGTTCCAGGCGCCCAGGAAGACGCCGAACCACTCCTCATCCGGACGCGGCGCAGGAGTGCCCGGAGGCAGCCCCTTGAGGTACTCCATGTCCTCGATGTTGTACTGGTTCAGCTCCCGCGAGAGCTGGACCTGGTAGGTGATCTTGCCCGCGTCCACATAGAAGCCCTCGTTGTCGGCCACGTGGGGGTGGGCCTCTTTGTTGCCACAGGCCGCGAGCCCCAGCGCCAGCACCAGGCTCGCCGCGAACATCGATAGGGAACGGGTCCTCACAGCGCGCGGAAGTCTATCCCGAACGCCCGCCGTCGCGGTCACCCGCGGGTCATTGGGAGGCGATCGATGCCCGGCGGCCGCGACCACGGCCCTCTTCCAGGATCGTCCGCAGGCGCCGCATCGCCTTGGCCGTCTGCCGTCGCGTCCACGCCCGGCCGCCGAGCGTCTCCATCAACCGGTCCGAGAGCATCCCCACCTGCGTCTCGAGCGTGTACTCGACCTTCGTCGTATCGCCCGGCCCCGGGGTCAGCGTGTACGTGCCGAGCATGCGTACGCGGTTGTACTTGCCGCCGCGGCCCTTCTCCACGATGCGGAATGGCGGCTGGAGCTCGGAAAAGGTCATGTCGGCCCAGGAGAACCGGCTCAGGGGCGCCTTGACACGGAAGCGCGCGCCGGCGCCGGCGCCGATCGTGTTCTCGCGCAGGAGGTGCCAATCGACCAAATAATGGTCAGTAAATTCAGAGTGATTGGCGATGTCGGCGAGGTAATCGAAGATCTGCTCGCGGGGCTTGGCGATCGTGGTCGACACCGTGAGTGGATCCATGCCCGGAAGTTTACGTGCCGCCCGGCGCGGATGGCCCCGCCCGCGCGCCCTGAGCGGGCGGCAAATGGTCTACGCAGCGCGCTGATCGGTGATACGAATGCGCACGGCATAGCCGAACTCCGGGCCGTGAACAACTCGTGAAGCCGATGGTGTGTCGCGCTGCAGCGCACGGCACAGCTCACACCGCATCCGGCCCGACTCGTAGACGTAGACACGCTCGCCCACCAGCGGAGTCCGGTGGCAATGATCGCAGCGTTCACAGCCCGCCGCAATCGCCCCGACGCTCCGCTTAAGCAGGGCCAATTCCAGCTCCGGCATACCTCTGACGGAATCTCGCATCGTGCTGGAATTCGCCTCCGGCCCTTGTCCTCCTTCTGATTCCGGCGGTTTTGGTTCGAAACGCCATGGGTACTCGTTGACGAAGCAGCTATGATTGGCAACGGATCGGCCGGGCTTTCGGAAGGCGCCGCCGTTATACAGGAGATGGCCCATGAAGGCGTGGATGTCAGGCAACGTTGCGGGCACAGGTACTTTCCGCTGCACAGAGTGCGATTACCCAGTGTCCCTCGACGTAGCTGACGAGCTGCCGGATTGCCCCAATTGCGGTGGCCGCGAGTTCGTTCGCTCGTCACTGTTCACGACCTCCCAGACGGCGATCGTGGAAATGGTTCCGGACCTCGAGGATCAGGGGTGGCTCGATGAGCTGCGCCGCGGCGTTGAGGAGCCCGGTCAGTACCTGGCGTACCGCAACCAGAACGATGGCCTGGTCGCCTTCGGGCTGCGTCGGGAGTGGACCAGAATCGGGCGCAGCCTCGCGGCTGACATCCGCTTCGACGATCCGACCGTGTCACGGCGGCACGCGCTGATCGTGCGACAACCCGATGGCCTGCGCGTCCTCGACGATCGCAGCCTCAACGGAGTGTTCGTCAATGGCGAGCGCGTCGAGTGGAGCACGCTGGCCAACGGCGACGAAATCGTGATCGGGCGCCACCATCTCCATTTCTTGGAGGTCCCCGTCGTCTCAGGGATGCGTGACGCGCACCGGCCCAGCGACGAGACCAGCGCCCTCACGGGCTGAGCCGGCCCACCCGGGTCGCGCTCGCCTATAGTGCGGCTCGTTCGATGGCGGCCACAATCGCGGTCCTCTCCCAGAAAGGCGGCACCGGCAAGACGACGGCGGTTCGCACGCTGACAGACGTCTTCCGCCGGCTCGGCCTTCGGGTCCTGGCGGTCGATCTCGACCCCCAGGGCAACCTGTCGGATTATCTCGATGTCGATCCCGATGCCTTCCCCACCATCGGCGACGTGCTGACCGGACGGGCCAAGCCCGCCGAGGCCGTGCACGACGGCATCATCCCGGCCAATCTCGGTTTGGCCGAGGCTGAGCTGGTCCTGGGCGGAAAGATGGGCCGCGAGATGACCCTCAAGCGGGCGCTCAGCGGTCTCAAAGGCGACTATGACCTGGTGCTGATCGACTGCCCGCCGGCGCTGGGGCTGCTGACCGTCAACGCCCTGGTCGCCGCCGACTATGCGCTGCTCTCCGCCGAGGCCCAGTATTTCGCCCTCCAGGGGGTCGAGCAGGCGCTCGAGGTGATCGAGCTCGCCCGCGACAGCCTCAATCCGGGGCTGGAATGGCTGGGAGTCGTGCTCAACATCGCTGACATGCGCACGCGACATTCCCGCGAGGCGTTCGACTCGCTGCGCGAGCACTTCGGCGAGAAGCTGATCGACACCACGATCCGTGCCTCGATCGCCTACGCCGAGTCGGCCGAGCGCGCGGTCTCGATCATCGACTACCGGCCCGATCTCGGCGCCGACTACCTGAACGTGGCCGACGAGCTGCTGCGGCGCCTGCGCCTCGACCAGGCCCGTGGACGCCTCGCCGCGATGGTCAACGGCGCAAGCGCCACGGCCGGGGTCGAAGCCGAGGCCTAAACCGATCGCTGGTAAGCGCGGAACGCCCGCGTCGCGAACGTCAGGGACAACACCATCAGGGCGGCCAGAAAGCCCAGCCTGGAGAACACCGGCCCCCACCTCGGACTGCTCGACGTCGCCGCCCGGCCGGCCACGACGGCCCAGTTGAGCGGGTTGAGGTCGGCGATCTGCTGCCTGCCCCACGGGATCAGATTGGTGGCCAGGAACGCCGAGGAGAGGAAGGTCAGCGGCAGCAACAGGAACTGCACGGCCCCGATCAGCGCCTCCTCTTGGCGCATGATCAGCGCGAAACCGTTCGACAGTGCGCCGAATGCCGCACCGAGCACCGCCGCGACCAGCAGCAGGACGGCAATCCCGCCGACTCCGCCCGGGAAGCTCGCGCCGACGATCAGAGCGAGGAGGACGATGATCACCGATTGGATCAGGATCACGACCGCCTCCTTCACCAGCCGGCCAGCGATGAGCGCCTCACGACGCACCGGCGAGACCAGGAACCGATCGGTGACGCCGCGACCCAGGTCCTCGATCAGCGCCATCCCGCTCCAGCCCAGGAGAACATCGCCGACATCGCGACCACCCCGGGGACCAGGAATCCGATGTAGGACCCATGGGCGTTGAATCCCGGGATCTCGATCACCCGCTTGAACAGCGGCCGAAGAGCAGCAGCCAGATCACCGGCTGGATCAGCGTCACGGCGACGAATCACGGCTGGCACCACAACTCGCGCAGATGGCGCACGGTCATGTAGCTCGTCTGCTTGAGGGTCGTCATCGGGTCACCTCGGCCGCTTCGGCATCGGCCGCGTCGAACGCGCGGCCGGTGAATCGCAGATACACGTCATCCAGC
>JADGPN010000004.1 GCA_017882465.1 Solirubrobacteraceae bacterium | reverse complement strand
GCACCTCGGCGGTGTCGAAGCGCTCACGGAGGACGGCGGTGGTCGCGTAGATCGAGCTGCGATGGAGGATCGACAGGCCGCCGACGTGGGTCAGCGGCATCGGGCACAGCCACCGCTCCTGCGGATCGAGTCCGAGCGCCACCGCCGAGCCGAGCGCGCTGGCGAGCCAGTTGCCGTACGTGAGCGCCACCGGCCGTGGCGCCGAGGTCGTTCCCGACGTGTGCACGACCGTTGCGACGTCGTCCAGCGACAGAGGCGGGGCGCGCCGCAGCGCCGGCCCGTCGAGCGGCGCGTCCACGAGCACGGCGGCCCCGGCGGCACGTGATGCCCGCTCCGCGGCCCCCAGGCGACGGTCGATCGGCACCGCCACGGCGGCGGCTCGCATGCAGCCGTGCAGCGCGGCGGCGAACTCGGGTCCCGCCGGCAGCGCCAGCGCCACACGGTTGCCGGGGGCGACCCCCAACTCCTTCAGCGCCCCGGCCGCGCGCCGGGCGCGGTCGTCGAGCTCGGCATAGCTGAGCTGCGTGTGCGAGGTCTCGAGCGCTGTGCGCTCGGAGTGCATGCGAGCGGCGCGATCCAGCCAGGTGTCCATGGGCACACGGTAGTCTCCGGCGCCGCAACACCCGCCACAGGAGGCTACCGCGTGTCACTGACCTGGAAGGCGGCCGGCGATTATTCGGATATCCGGTACGAGCTGTCGACCGGCGAGGACGCCGGCATCGCAAAGATCACCATCAACCGCCCCGAGGTACGCAACGCGTTCCGCCCCGAGACGGTGATCGAGCTGTCGGACGCGTTCGAGCGCGCCCGCGAAGACCAGCGGGTCGGCGTCGCGATCCTGACCGGCGAGGGACCCGACGCGTTCTGCTCCGGAGGCGATCAGCGCGTGCGCGGCCACAAGGGTGGCTACGTCACCGGTGCGGACCCCGCTGCGGCCGGCGCCCAGCCAGGTGTCGGGCGCTTCCACGTCACCGATCTGCAGATCCAGATCCGTCGCATGCCCAAGCCCGTCGTGGCCATGGTGGCCGGCTACGCGATCGGCGGCGGACACGTGCTCCAGGTCGTCTGCGACCTCACGATCGCGGCCGACAATGCGCGCTTCGGCCAGACCGGACCCAAGGTCGGGTCGTTCGACGGCGGCTTTGGCGCCAGCGTCCTGTCGCGCCTCGTGGGACCGAAGAAGGCCAAGGAGATCTGGTTCCTGTGCCGGCAGTACGACGCCCAGCAGGCGCTGGAGATGGGTCTGATCAACACGGTCGTGCCACTCGAGCGCCTCGAGCAGGAGACCGTGCAGTGGTGTCGCGAGATGCTGGCGCTGTCGCCGTTCTCGTTGCGCCTGCTGAAGGCGAGCTTCAACGCCGACGAGGACGGCCTGGCCGGCATCCAGCAGCTGGCCCACGATGCCAACCTGCTCTTCTACATGAGCGAAGAGGCGCTCGAGGGCAGGAGCGCGTACCTCGAGAAGCGCCCTCCTGACTTCTCCAAGTTCCCTCGGCGGCCGTAGTGCCCGACCCATCGCCCACCCCGAGCGGGATCCGCATCTGGCTGATGGCGGCGCGGGTGCGCACGCTGCCGGCGGCCGTCGCCCCCGTGCTCGTGGGCACCGCGCTGGCCGGGTTCGTGCACGTCTTCCACCCGCTGCGCTTCATCGCGGCGCTGGTCGGGGCGATCTTCATCCAGGTCGGTACGAACCTCTCCAACGACTACTCCGATGCCCGGCGCGGCGCCGACACCGAGGACCGGCTGGGTCCGGTGCGCGTCACCGCCGGCGGCCTCGTGCCGCCGGGGAGCGTGCTGGTCGCGACCTACGTGTCCTTCGGCATCGCCGTGTTGGCGGGTTTGTACCTCGTCGTCGTCGCCGGGTGGCAGCTGCTGATCGTCGGCGCGGCGTCGATCCTCGCCGGGGTGCTGTACACCGGCGGTCCCAAGCCCTACGGCTACGAGGGGCTGGGCGAGGTGTTCGTATTCCTGTTCTTCGGCATCGTCGCGGTGGCGGGGTCCTACTTCGTGCAGACCACGCACCTCGTGTGGGAGGCCTTCGCGCTGGCCGTTCCGGTGGGACTGCTGGCCGCCGGAATCCTGGTGGTGAACAACGTGCGCGACATCGACACCGACCGCCGCGCCGGCAAGCGCACGCTCGCCGTGCGGCTCGGTCGCGACCGCACCCGCACGATGTTCGCCGGGATGGTCTACCTCGCCTACCTGCTGACGCCGGTGACGTGGCTGTTCGGCCCGCTCAAGCCGTGGGTGCTGCTGCCGTGGCTGACGCTGCCGTTCGCCGCGCAGGTCGTCCGGACGGTGCGCAACCACACCGACGGCGGCTCTCTGAACCAGGCGCTCGCGCAGACCGGGATGCTGCAGCTGGCGTTCTGCACGCTGCTGGCGGCGGGGCTGCTGCTCAGCCGGTGAGCCGGACGGCGCATCCGAGCCCCGGGGGCTCCGGGTGAAGGTGCGGATCGAGCCGGTCACGGCGTCCCTGCGGGCGCCGTTCGCCGCAGCCTACGGTCGGATCACCAAACGCGAGCTCCTGGTGCTGAGCCTGGAGGACGCCGAGGGCCGGTCGGGCAGCGGTGAGGCCGCCCCGCTCGAGCCGTATGACGGGGTCAGCATCGCTGGCGTCCGCTCCGCGCTCGAGGACTGCCGCGGGGCACTCGAGGATTCCGACGGGCACGCGCACGCCGAGCTGCTGGCCTCCTGCCGCGAGCGTGCCGTCCTGCCACAGGCGGTCGCGGCGATCGACCTGGCGCTGTGGGATCTGGCCGGGCGCCGGTCCGGCCGGCCGGTGCGGGAGCTGTTGGGCGCGGCGGATCGCGAGCCCGTGGAGGTGAACGCCACGATCACCGCCGAGGACCGGGCCGGCGCGGCGAGCGAGGCCGCCGCGATCCGTGGGGCCGGCTTTGGCTGCCTGAAGCTGAAGGTGGGGATCGGCGACGATGCCGGCCGGCTCGCGGCGGTGCGGGCTGCCGCCGGGCCCGAGATGCGGATCCGGGTCGACGCCAACGGGGTCTGGTCGCCCGAGGAGGCCGTAGCCTGGCTGCGGGCGTTGGCGCCGGCGGGAATCGAGCTGTGCGAGGAGCCCACGTCCGGCCTCGAGGCGATCGCGGCCGTGGCCCGCGAGGCCGAGGTGCCGGTGGCCCTCGATGAGAGCGCGGCGCTGCCGGGGGCGCTCGCGTCACGGGCGTGCTCGGCGGTGTGCCTGAAGGTGGCCCGCTGCGGCGGCATCTCCGGCCTGATCGAAGCAGCCACACAGGCGCGGCGAGTCGGCTACGACGTGTACCTGGCGTCGACGCTCGACGGCCCGCTCGGGATCGCGGCGGCGCTCCACGCCGCGGCGGCGATCGCGCCCGAGCGCGCCTGCGGCCTGGGCACCTTGGGGCTGTTCGGCGGCCGGCCGGCGCCGCTCTCACCCCGTCATGGGCGGATGCCGTGGCCGGCCGGCCCGGGCCTCGGTGACGGGCTGCTGTCCTGGTACCTCCTGGACTGACGTTCAGCCGGCCGGGGCGCGATCGCTCGCGGCAATGATCTCGGCGACGCGCTCGGGCGCCTCGAGGTGCACCGCGTGCCCGGCGCCCGCGACGACCTCGACCTGCGCCCGCGGGATCAGGTCGGCCATCCACTCGGCCAGCGCCCGGAACTTGTCGTCTCGCTCGCCGGCGATCAGGGTGACCGGCATCGCCAGCTCCCGCAGTCGATCCCGGACCGGCGGCAGCGTGGCCGTCCCCAGCCCCCGCAGCCCGCGGGCCAGCCCGTCCGGCCGGCTGCGCAGCCGGTCGGCGTGAGCGGCCTCGAGCACTTCGGGCGACTGGCCGGCGAGCACCGGCGTGGCCGCCCAGCGCCGCGCGAAGTCCTCGATCGACAGGCCCTCGATGTCGCGGGCCAGCGCCTCGTCAGCAGCGGCCCGCGCCGCGCGCTCGCCGGGATCGGCCAGCCCGGGGCTCGCGCCGATCAGGACCAGCCTCTGCACCCGGGCGGGCAGGGCCAGCGCGGCGTGAAGGGCGATCCGCCCGCCCATCGAGTACCCGGCGAGTGTGAACCGGGACGGCGGGAGCCGCGCGAGATCCTCGAGCACGGAATCCAGCGTCACGGGCTCGAGCGAGGAGGAGGCGCCGTGGCCGCGGATGTCCGGGGCGAGGGCAAGGTAGCGTTCGCCCAGCGCCGTGACCACAGGGTCCCAGCTCGCTCCGGTGTGCGTGAAGCCGTGGAGGAGCACGAGATTGCGCACCATCACAGCGACATCATGACCGCCACCGACAGCTACCTGCTCCTGCGCGCCCTGTGCGACGAGCTTGCGCGCTGCGGCGTCAGGCACGCCTGCACATCGCCGGGATCGCGCTCGACGCCGATCGTGCTGTCGCTGGCGCGCGAGCCGCGAATCCGCTGCTGGTCACATGTCGACGAACGCTGCGCCGGGTTCTTCGCGCTCGGCGCCGCCAAGGCGAGCGGAGCGCCGGTGGCCGTGGCCTGCACGTCGGGAACAGCAGCGGCAAACCTCGCGCCGGCCGTGATCGAGGCTCACCACGCGCGCGTGCCCCTGATCGTGCTCACCGCTGACCGCCCTCCGGAGCTCCGCGACGTCGGCGCCGGACAGACGATCGACCAGCTGAAGCTCTATGGCGACGCGGTCAAGTGGTTCTTCGAGCTCGGCACCCACGAGGCGAGCCACGCCACCCTGCGGTGGATCAGGACGCTGGCCTGCCGCGCCTACTGGACCGCGCTCGGCGGCCGCCCGGGACCGGTGCACCTGAACATCCCCCTGCGCGAGCCACTGGTGCTGGAGGAGCCGCTGCCCGCGGACGGCGGCGGCCGGGCCGACGGTGGCCCGTGGATGCGCCGCGCCACTGTCGCCACGGGCGCCCGGCAGCGGCGGCCCGCAGCGGCCCGAGGAGTGATCGTCGCGGGCCGAGAGGAGCGCCGGCCCGACCTCGGTCTCGCCGCGGCGCGAGTCGCCGGGCGCGCCGGCTATCCGCTGCTCGCCGATCCGCTCTCCGGGGCCCGCCACGGACCGGCGGCGATCGCGCACTACGACATGCTCCTGCGCGACGAGGCGCTCAGCCGCGAGCTGACCCCGGAGCTGGTGATCCGGATCGGCGATCTACCCACCTCGAAGCCGCTGCGCGTGTGGCTGGCGGGGCTCGACGGCATCGAGCAGCTCTCCCTCGACCCCGAGGCGGCCTGGCAGGACCCGGCCGGCGTCGTGAGCGAGCGCCACACCGGAGACCCGGTGCAGGAGCTCGATGCGATCGCCCCGGCCGGTCCCGGCAATCCCGACTGGCTGGCCGCGTGGCGAGCGGCAGATGACCGCGTCGCCGCCGCGATCGCCGAGACCCTGGGCACGGACCTGTCCGAGCCGCTCGTCGCCGCCCGGCTGGGCGACTGGCTCGGAGCCGGCACGAGCCTGTTCGTGGCCTCCTCGATGCCGGTGCGAGACGTCGAGCTGTTCTTCGGCGTCCACGAGGACGCCCCCAGAGTCCTGTCGAACCGGGGCGCGAACGGGATCGACGGCACAGTCTCCTCGGCCTTCGGAGCGGCGGCCGCGGGCGAGCGCCCGGTCGTGCTGCTGATCGGGGATGTCGCGCTCGCCTACGACATCGGCGGTCTGCTCGCCGCGCGCCGGCTGGAGCTCGCGCTCACGATCGTGCTGCTCAACAACGACGGCGGCGGGATCTTCCACTTCCTGCCCGTGGCCGGTGAGACGGACGCCTTCGAGGAGCACGTCGCCACGCCGCACGGGCTGCCGTTCGAGCACGCCGCACGCCTCTACGGCTGCGGCTACGAACGACCCACCGAGGTCGCCGAGCTCGAGGCCGCCGTGCGGCGCTCGCTGCGCTCAGGCGGGACCACGATCATCGAGGTCCGCACCGACCGCGCCGAGAACCTGGCTCTGCATCGCCGGATCGCCGACGCGGCCCTGTCGGCTCTGTGATGGTCAGCCGGCCAGGACCGGCAACATGGCCTGAAGCTTGATCTCCGACTCGGCGAGCTCGGAGGCCGGATCCGAGTCGCGGACGATGCCGCAGCCGGCGTAGCAGTGGGCCAGCCGGCCGCTCAGCAGCGCGCAGCGCAGGGCGACGCAGAACTCGCCGTCGCCGGATGCGTCGGTCCAGCCCACCGGCCCTGCATACCAGCCGCGATCGAGCCCCTCGAGGGCCGGGATCAGCTTCGTCGCCCGGTCCCGCGGCTCGCCGCCCACGGCCGGGGTGGGATGGAGCAGGCCGGCCAGCGCCACCGCTCCCATCGGCGCCGCCAGCTGGGCTCGGATCGGGGTCGCCAGATGCTGGATGTTGGCCACTCGGACCAGCACCGGGTCGGGCGCGGCGGTGATCCACACCGAGTGCGGGCGCAGCGAGCGCGCGATGCGCTGGACCACGATCGCGTTCTCCTCGCGATCCTTCTCGCTCTGCAGCAGCTGCTCGCCGAGGTGATCGTCGACCGCGGGATCAGCGCTGCGGCGGGCCGATCCGGCCAGCGCCACCGTGCTCGCCCGCTGGCCCTCCCGCCGCACCAGCAACTCGGGACTGGCCGCGATGAAGGTCGAGCCGCCGCGGCCGACCGCGAACACGTAGCAGGACGGAAACGCCTCGCGGAGCACTCCGAGCACTGCGCCCGGCGAGTGTTCGATCGGGGCCTGCACCTGCACCTCGCGAGCCAGAACGATCTTCGAGAGCTCACCGGCCCGGATCCTCCGCACCGCCTGCTCGACGGCCTGCTCGAAATGCGACGGCGGCATCGGGCTGAGGACGCCGTACGCCCCGGCCGGGTCGGGGTCGAGCAGCGGAAGCCGATCCGCCCGGAGCTCGCCGAGGCGGCGCTCGATGCCGGTCAGCGCGTCGCCGCTGGTGTCGTCGGGCGCGAGGTCGACGGTGACGGTGAGCCGGACCTCGTCCCCCCTCCGGGCGAAGCCGATCTCCGGGACGATAAGCGAAGCGGGGGCGAACCCCGACCACTGCGGCGGCCCGCCCCCATCGGGCGCGAAGGCGAATCCGCCCACGGCGGCCAGGCCCGAGCCCGGGGCACCGTCGACCGGATCGGCCTGGGCGCCGGCGGCGGCCGAGCGCCAGCGGGCGGCGACCTCCTGGAAGCGCTCCGGTCCGCCGGCCTCGATCGCCCGTGCGCAGCCGAGCGCGGCGATCGCGGACCCGCCGCGGTCGGGCTGCTCGAAGCAGAACCAGTGCTCTCCGGGCCGGCGAGAGGCGACCACCACGGCAGTCGGATCAACGCCCGCGGGGAGCGAGACGGTGACGCTGGCCAGGATCGGCGAGCCCGCCGTGCGGGCTCGCCGGAGCGCCGCCTCGATCCGCTCGGCCAGGCGATCCTGCGCCCGGTCGTCAAGCCAGCGCGGCGGCGGCGATCCGGTGACGACGCCGCTCATCGACCCCAGCCGTCCGAGCTAGTGCCCCGGCTCAGGTCTCGCTCCGACCGCGGGAGATCGCGATCTCGCCGGTGCGCGCCATCTCGATCAGCCCGAACGGGCGGACCAGCCGCTCGAACGCATCCACCTTGTCGCACGTCCCGGTGACCTCGCAGATCACCGAGCGCTTGGTCACGTCGACGATCTTGGCGCGGAAGATCTCGCAGATCTGCATCACCTCGGCACGGCCGGCGCCGTCGGTGCTGACCTTGAACAGCGCCAGCTCGCGGGCCAGCGTCTCCTCGGGCTCGAGGTCGCGGATCTTGAGCACGTTGACGAGCTTGTGGAGCTGCTTGGTGACCTGATCGATCGGATGCAGCGCGCCGTCGAGGGTCAGCGTCACGCGGGACACGGTAGGGTCGTCCGTCGGCCCGACCGCCAGCGTGTCGATGTTGAAGCCGCGCCGCGCGAACAGACCGGCGATCCGGGTCAGGACACCCGGCTTGTTCTCGACCAGGATCGAGAGGATGTGCTTGCGACCGGTGCGCAACCCGGCGACCGCCTCGAGCTCGTCGAGCGACAGGACTTCCTTGGTAGCTGGCTCGCCCACGTCAACCCACCATGTCCCGGGCTGCCTTGCCCGCCGGAATCATCGGATATGTGTTCTCCTCGCGCGTGACCCGGACGTCGACGAGCACGGGGCCCTCGGTGGCCAGCGCCTCCTTCATGTCGCTCACCAGCGTGTTCTTGTCCTCGAAGCGCATTCCGGTCGCCCCGTATGCCTCTGCGACCTTGACGAAGTCGGGCCATTGGCCGGTCTCGACCTGGCTGTAGCGCTTGTCCCAGAACAGCTCCTGCCACTGGCGGACCATGCCCAGGTAGCCGTTGTTCATGATGAACACCTTGATCGCGATGTCCTCCTGGGCGCAGGTCGCGAGCTCCTGCATGTTCATCTGCACCGACCCGTCACCGGAGACGCACACCACCGTCTTGTCGGGACAGCCGACCTTGGCCCCCATCGCGGCGGGCAGCCCGAATCCCATCGTCCCCAGACCGCCCGAGTTGATCCACCGGCGCGGCTGGTTGAAGTGGTAGTACTGGGCCGTCCACATCTGGTGCTGACCGACGTCGCTGGTGACGATCGCGTCGCCCTCGGTGGCCTGGTACAGGGCCTGGATCATGTACTGCGGCTTGATCTCGCCGTCGGTGCTGTCCTCGTAATGGAGCGGATGCCGTTCCTGCCAGGTCCGGATCCTCGACCACCACTCCTCGAGCCGGGCCGGATCCGGCGCCAGCGCGCGGTACTCGGCCGTCAGCCGCGGGATGATGTTCTTGGCATCGCCCACGATGGGGATGTGGGCGGGCACGTTCTTGGAGATCTCGGCCGGATCGATGTCGATGTGGATGAACTTGGCCCGGGGGGCGAACTCCGACAGCTTCCCGGTGATGCGGTCGTCGAAGCGGGCTCCGATACCCACGATCAGATCGGCCTCGTCGATGGCGTAATTGGCCGCCCGCGTGCCGTGCATGCCCAGCATGCCGAGCCACTGTTCGTGCGGCGCCGGGAAGCCACCCAGGCCCATCACCGTGCAGGTGACCGGGAACTTGTCCGCCAGCCCCAGCTCGGTCAGCTCAGGGCCCGCGTTGGCTCCGACGACGCCGCCGCCGGCGTAGATCACCGGGCGCCGCGAATTGGCCAGCGCCTTGGCGGCCAGGCGGATCTGCTTCTGGTTGCCGTCGATGGTGGGCTGGTACCCGGGCAGGTGCACGTCGGAGACCGGCTCATAGGGGATGTCGGCTCGGCTGAGATCCTGTGGGATGTCGACCACCACCGGTCCCGGACGCCCGGTGCGGGCGACGTGGAACGCCTCGTGGACCGTGCGCGGGATCTCCAGCGGATGCTGGATCATGAAGCTGTGCTTGACGATCGGCATCGTGATGCCGATCGTGTCGGCCTCCTGGAAGCCGTCGGTCCCGAGCAGTTCGGTGCGCACCTGGCCGGTGATGAACACGACCGGGACCGAGTCCATCATCGCGTCGCAGATCGGCGTGACCAGATTGGTGGCGCCCGGCCCGCTGGTGCCGAGCGAGACGCCGACCTTGCCGGAGGCCTTGGCGTAGCCCTCGGCCGCGTGGCCGCCACCGGCCTCGTGGCGGACGAGGATGTGGCGGATGCCGGCGTCGTAGAAGGCGTCGTAGGTCGGGAGGTTGGCGCCACCCGGCAGACCGAATACGACGTCGACACCTTCAGCTTTGAGGCATTCCATCAGAGCGTCGACTGCGCGCATTGGCGCTTCCTCCTTTCGCGGACCATCTGTGCGCACGCGGCCGTTCCGCGCACTGCGGGGAAGGCCAGTCTAGCGCGCGTTTTGGCCGCTCGGGACCGACCAGCGGGGTGCCGGCGGCCGTGGCCGCCGCCCTACGCCGTCCGCTGCCGCGCCGTCGCCACCTCGGAGGCGATGGCGACGCTGGGGAACTCGAGCTCTTCGCCGCAGCGCGTGCAGACGGCGTCGTGGAGCTTGACCACGCGTCCGCAACCGGGGCACTGGCGACGCAGCTCCCGGCTGTCAGACCGGTACAGCGCCGCCGCGATCAGTCCGAGGAACGGCACCACGAACGAGATCGTGAACCAGAGCAGAAAGGAGTTCCCCTTCGTGCGCGCGACGATGCCGCCGGCCAGCCCGAAGAAGAACAGGATCACAATCAGACCCATGCCCTCCACGGGATTGGTTCACCTCACCAGACGAGCACTTTGAGCGCCCACAGGATCGCGACCGCGACCGCCAGACCGATGATGATCCAGACAACCGACATCACAAGTCCGATGACGATCTTGAACGCAATCACGACTGCGGCGATCAGAACGACGAACGCAAGCAGGCGTTTCAGCAGTGAAGTGTGAGCTGGAGCTTCTTGTTCCATGATCAAAGCGTAGCGCTGACGCGAAGCCGGCCCGCCAAGCGCGGACCGGGACCCCGATCAGTCGAAGCTGCGCTTGAGGTGATCGAACCGCGAAACCGGCTGGGCGGCCGGGCCGTCAAGCCGAAGACGCGCGAGCCGGTAGCGCCGAACTGGTGTGCTTCCCGGCTCCGGCGCAGTCGGCCGGTGGTCGGCCACGAGCAGGACTCGGGCTGATGTGGCTGTACGTGTCATGGGCAGCATTATGGGCCCCAATCCTGAAGCGCGCATTATCCGCGCGGCCAAGATTGCTAGCCCGCCACTGCGCCCGAGGGCGCGTGGTGACGATCAGCGCCCACTGCCGCCAGATGCCGTCCGGGAGCCCGTGCCGCCTCCGCCGCTGCGCTCAACGCCGGGCGCATGTCCGCCGGCAGCCGGCGGCGCAGCCGCCACACCGCACCGGAGAAGGCGAGATTAGCGACCGTGGCGAAGCCCGCCTCGTCCTCGCGCAGCGCCAACAGCAGATGCGCGATGCGGTCGCTCGAAGGCAGCTCGCGTTCGGTGACCTTGACGCAGCAGCAGTGCACCCGGCGGCCGCCCGGCCGGGCCAGGACTGCGCCCGCCTCGCCGACGAGCCAGACGCCCAGCTGTCCCCGCTCCATCACCAGGCCGGTGCCGGCGTGCAGTTCCCGGGGTGCGGTGTCGATCAGGTCGCCCAGCAATCCCAGCGCGACCTGCTCGGCCTCGGCCCCGGCCGGTGCCCGGCGGCGCAGCACGCCGGCGGCCCGCGACGCATACAGCTCCGGGATGATCCAGGCGTGGGCCAGCGCCATCAACGCCACCGGGATCGTGACCGGATTGAGCGCGATCAGCAGCGTCGCGGCGACGATGAACGGCACCGTGTGCGCGATCGTGGTCAGCGTCCACAGACGACCGGCGCGGGTGAGCGAGCGGTCAGTGGCTCGCGGCCGCCAGTAGACGGTCGCGAGCTCGGGGAGGCCGCCGCCCGTCAGGCTCGCGTCCAGCGACACGACGGCGGCTCAGCCGCCGGCGATCGGCCGGCGCAGGATTACCAGCGAGGCGTCGATCGGGAGCTGGCGCACCTGCTCGGCCAGCCCCTCGCCGCGTGAGATGACCGCGTAGTACCCCTGGTCGAGCTCGGCGCGGAAGGCCGCGACGGCCGCCTCCACCGCGGGCCCATCCTCCGCCGTCCACTCGGCCACGGTGGTGTGCCCGGTGCGGTCCATCCTGATCAGTCGAGACATGCTTGAGCCTCCTGACGACATGGGAAACGCCATGGTAAACCCGATTGCGGGAAGATTCGCCCCCCTCACGGCGTCGAAAGGACTCGGATGCTCCACCGCAGCCTCCCGGCCCAGCTGCTGGCTCTGATCAGCATGATCGCGCTCCCCGTCTCGCTCGCTGACGCGAAGGGACCCCGCGTCCCAGCGGACCAGGCCGCCGCGACCACGACTGCCGCGCCGGCCCCCGCGGCCATCACCACCGCGACGACCACGACCGCGCCGGCCAGCACCGCCGCCACCACCCCGACCCCGAGCGCGCCTTCGGCTCCGACCACGACCACCACGCCGGCGCCAGCCGCCGCCCCGGCCCCCGGGCCCCCACCGGCGATCACGATCGTGCCCGCCCAGCCGGTCGCGAGCAGCCCTTCGGTGCTCACGGTTCACAACCCGCCGGCCGGCGCGACGGACTACCGCTGGGATCTCGACGGGAGTGGAAGCTTCGCGACCGACACGGGCGCCGTCGACAACGTGGATCACGTCTTCCCCGCCGCTGGCAGCCGGCAGGTCGCGGTCCGGATCACCACCGGGCTGGCCACGGTGCTGGCAACGCTGGCCGTCGTCGTCGCCGCCCCGGCGCCGGCCGTCCACTCGCCCAGCCACGCGAGCGCCCGGCCGGCCGGCGGTGGAACCGGTCTGCGGGCCCGGATCTCCTCGGACTCGTCCGACACGATCTCGGACTTCCAGTTCTCGCCGGCGACGATCACGATCCACGTCGGGGCCACGATCACCTGGACCAACAACGGGCCCACCGCGCACACGGCAACGGCGTCGGACCACAGCTTCGATACGGGCACGCTGCAGAAGGGCCAGAGCGCCTCGCACACGTTCACGACGGCGGGGACGTTCGCGTACATCTGCACGCTGCACCCGTTCATGCACGGCACGGTGGTCGTGCAGGCGGCCGCCTCGTCCAACACGGGCTCGACCACGAACAGCACGCCGAGCTCCAGCACCACGACCCCCAGCTCGGCCACCGCCACCACCGCGGCCCAGACGGGTCAGACGTTGCCGCTGACCGGCTTCGACGTGATCCCGCGCCTGCTGGCCGGCCTGCTCCTGCTCGGGGGTGGGATCATGCTCCGCCGGCTCGCGACGCGCCGCTGATCAGCCGACGCGTTCGCGGATCAGGCGAGTGACCTCGCCGCCGTCGGCCCGGCCCTTGGTCTCCTTCATCACGAAGCCCACCAGGGGGCCGACCGCGCGCATATTCCCCTGCCGCACCTGCTCGGCGGCAGCGGGATCCGCGGCGATGGCCCGGTCGATGATCTCGGTCAGGCCGCCATCGTCGGCGGTGAGCGAACCGAGGCCGCGCTCCTCCACGATCGTCCGGGGGTCACCTCCCTCGGCGACCAGCCGGGTGAGCACGTCGCGGGCGGCGTCACGGGCCACCTCCTTGGCGCTCACCATTCCCGCCAGCGTGGCCAGCGCCTCGGGCGTGACCTTGGACTGCGCCGGATCGGCGTCGGACCCGATCCGCTCGACCAGCTGCGGAATCCAATTCGCGACCGTGACGGGATCGTGGCCGTCCGCGGCCAGGGCGCGCTCGTAGTAGTCCCCCAGCTCCGTCCGGAACGCCAGCTCGCGCGCCCGGTCTGGGGCCAGGCCGAGCTGCTGCTCGAAGCGCTTCGCGCGCGCGGCGGGGAGCTCGGCCAGGTCCGCCTGCGCGGCGGCGTGCATCTCCCCGGTGACCACGAGCGGAACCAGGTCGGGCTCGGGGAAGTAGCGGTAGTCGTGGGCCTCCTCCTTGGAGCGCAGTGGAGTCAGCCGGTCACTGGCGGGGTCGAAGTGGAGGGTCTCCTGGGCCACCGCCTCGCCGCTCTGCAGCAGTCCGATCTGCCGCTCGATCTCGGCTCGCACCCCCCGCTCGAGGTACCGGAACGAGTTCATGTTCTTCAGCTCCGTCTTGGTTCCCAGCTGCTGGGAACCCACCGGCCGCACCGAGACGTTGGCATCGCAGCGCAGCGAGCCCTCATCCATGTTGACGTCGGAGACGCCGAGCCGCTTGAGCGTCGCCCGCAGTAGCGTCAGCCACTCGCGCGCCTGGTCGGGCGCGTGCAGGTCGGGCTCGGTGACGATCTCCACCAGCGGCGTGCCGCCGCGATTGAAGTCCACGACGCTCCGATCCGAGCCGTGGATGCGTCCGCTCTCGCCCACGTGCACGAGCTTGGCGGCGTCCTCCTCGAGATGGACACGATGGATGCACACCTCGCCGAGGCTGCCGCCCGAGCACAGCGGCACGTCGTACTGGGAGATCTGGTAGCCCTTGGGCAGGTCGGGATAGAAGTAGTTCTTACGATGGAACAGCGACCGCTCGGCGATCTGAGACCCGAGCGCCAGCCCGATCAGCACGCCGAAGTGAACCGCGCGGGCGTTCAGGACCGGCAGGGTCCCGGGCAGGCCGAGGCAGACCGGGCAGGTGTGCGTGTTCGGAGGGTCTCCAAAGGACAGGTCGCAGCCGCAGAACATCTTCGTGCGCGTGGCCAGCTGCACGTGGATCTCGAGGCCGATGACCGGCTCGTACTCGGTGCTCATCGGCGCGCGGCGCTCCCGTCGAAGCCGATCGCCTGCTCGAGCGCATAGGCGGCGTCGAGCAGCCGGCTCTCGCTGAACGCCGGACCGGCGAGCTGGAAGCCGACCGGCAGCCCCGCGCTCAGCCCCGACGGGATCGAGACCGCCGGAATGCCGGCCAGCGGCATCGGCACGGTGCAGAAGTCGTTCAGGTACATCGCCAGGGGATCGGCGGTCTTGGCGCCCAGCTCGAACGCCGTCCAGGGACTCGTGGGCGTGACGACGAAGTCGAACCCCTCGAACACCGCCCGGAAATCTTCGGCGATCATCGTGCGAACCTTCTGGGCCGTTCCGTAGTAGGCGTCGTAGTAACCGCTCGAGAGCGCATAGGTGCCGAGCATGATCCGCCGCTTGACCTCGGGCCCGAACCCGGCGGACCGGGTGCGGGTGTACATCGAGATCAGGTCCGGGGCGTCGACGCGCAGCCCGTAGCGGACGCCGTCATAGCGGGCCAGGTTCGCCGACGCCTCGGCCGGCGCGATCAGGTAGTAGGCCGACAGCGCGTGCGGCGCGTGCGGGAGCGTGCACGGCTCCACGGTGGCGCCCAGCCGCTTGGCCAGCTCGAGCGTGGCCCGGAAGCTGTCGAGCACCCCGGGTTCGATCCCGTCGCCGGCCAGCTCCTCGGGCACGCCGAAGCGAACACCGCGTAGGTCCTCGCGCGCTGGCAGCGCGATCTCGCCGGGGAACGGGAGCGAGGTCGAGTCGCGCTCGTCGTGACCGATCATGTGCGCCAGCAGCATGGCGGCGTCGGTGACATCGCGGGTGAGCGGCCCGGCCTGGTCCAGCGAGGAGGCGAACGCGATCATCCCATATCGCGAACAGGCGCCGTACGTCGGCTTGAGGCCGACGATGCCGCACAGCGCCGCCGGCTGGCGGATTGAGCCGCCGGTGTCGGTACCGATCGCCCACGGCGCGAGGCCGGCGGCGACCGCGGCGGCGCTGCCGCCCGAGGATCCGCCCGGCACCCGCGAGCGATCCCAGGGGTTCAGCACCGGCCCGTAGCCCGAGTTCTCGTTCGAGGAGCCCATCGCAAACTCGTCCTGATTCGTCTTGCCCAGCAGCGGCGCGCCGCCGGCCGCCAGCTGCGCCACCACCGTGGCCGTGTACGGGGGCCGGTAGCCTTCGAGGATCCGCGAGCCGGCCTGGCTCGGGACGCCCTCGGTGCAGAACAGGTCCTTGACCGCGAGCGGAACGCCGCCCAGCGGCGCGCCGGCCGCCGGAGGCCCGGCGGGCGCCACATCGGCCACCCAGGTGAAGGCGTTGAGCTCGTCGCCCGCGGCGCGGGCCCGGTAGGCCTCGAACAGCTCGGCGGGATCGAGCTCGCCAGCGCGCGTCAGCTTCGCCGCCTGGGCGGCGGTCAGGTCGATCAGCTCGCTCATGCCGCGCCGGGGCTCGGGACTCCGAAGCCGCCGTCCACCGGGTCAGGAGCGGAGGCCAGCGCGACCTTGCGCGGCAGGCACGGCTGCGGCTCGTCGGCTCGGAGGGCATTGACGACATCGACTACGTGCGAGGTCGGTGGCACGCGGTCGAGATCGAGCTCTGAGATCGTCTCGATGTGCTGCAGCACCTTCGACAGCTCGGAGGCCATCTTCTCCAGCTCGTCGTCGGTCAGCTCCAGACGCGCGAGGCGCGCCACGTGAAGGACCTGGGCGGAGTCGAGCATGCCGGGGGATTCTAGGACTCGCGCCGCGCCCGGCGACTGCCGCTTCAGCCGGCTGCGCCGGCGCCGGGCGGCCCGCCGGCCGGCGGTGGGGTCGAGCCCCCGCCGCCGAGAGTCACCGTCTCGACCTCGGTCCGGGCATCCCTGGGGGCCAGACCCTCCACGCGCATCGAGCGATAGCCGCCGAACAGGATCCCGAGCGAGGCCACGAGGCCGAGATAGCACCCGACCTCGAGCGTGCGGTCGAGGTGCGCATCCAGGACCGCCGGGACGTCGACGATCGAGGGGGGATCGAGCATGCGGAACACGATCAGTAGCACCGAGATCACGGCCAGCGTGGTGGTGATCACACTGAGGTTGACCGGGATCGCAGGCGAGCGCTGGGTCGCCTGGGCGACGACCAGGGCCAGCGCCGTGACCACGGTCAGCAGCAGGATCAGGTCGATCACGGTGAACGCGTCCCAGGCGTTGTAGGTGGCCGCTGCCACCGCGAAGCCGCCGAGACTGACCGCGTTCACCTGCAGCCCGAACCAGCTCAGGAACATGAAGATGAACAGTGCCACCGCGCTGACGCCGGCGATCACCTCACCGTCCCGCAGCCGCGATGGATCGAAGTCCATATGTCCCGTCTTCAGCCGCGAGCCGTGGCCGGTTCAGCGGGCGACGGTCTGCGGGCGCCAGACCAGGACCGCGAGCGCGATCGCCAGGATCGCTCCGAGCCAGAACCCGATGCCGAACAGGCTGAAATGGATGTGGAACAGGAACTTCAGCGCCACGAAGCCGGCCGCCGCGGTGGCGAGGATCTTGCGGGTCGAGGCTCGGTCGCCGCCGATCGTCGGCAGCTCGGTCTGCGTCAGTCGCTCGATCGCGATGTCGGCGATCAGCGCCAGCGCCGACAGCACGGCCAGGATGCCCAGCCAGCCGTCGGGTGAGTCGGTGGCGGTGAACGAGAACGACAGCGGGCCGACCGAGATGTCGAACCAGGCCAGGAACAGCAGATCGATCACCAAGACCAGCGCGATTCCTCCGAGAATCCAGTCATCCCTGGTCACGTTGTCCAGATTCATTGACTCCTCCATCTATGGGTAGGGTTGATGCCGGATGGCATCAGCGCTGCAGGTGCACTCCTCGACGACCCGGCCACAGCCCCCGAGCGTGCCGGTGCGCGCGGCAAAGATAGCGCTGGGTGGGGCGGAAAAGCGCAGGGGGTTCACCTTCTCGACCTTTGTACGACGGTTCTGGCCGACTTCCTTGCGTGCCGTCGCGATTCATAGCCCCCAAAGGCAATCCCCACGGCGCACACGAGACCCAGAAATGCGCCCAGCTTCTGGTCCAGCACGGTCCCCGGTGAGGGCAGGTTGATCAGCACCCGATACGCGAGCAGCACCCCGGTGAGGCTCCCTAGCACGGTCACGATCGGGCTCAGATCCGTCGGGGTTCCGTGCCCGCGCTGGGTGATCCGAAGCGCCATCGCGCCGATCCCGACCAGGATCGTGAGCAGCATCAGCCAGCGGAGCGTGGTCAGCGCCTGCCAGGCGTTCTCGGAGCTCGTCCGGTCCGAGTGTGCCGCCAGCGCGTCACCCGCGCCGGCCACGCCGTACCACTGGACCCCGAACATCAGGATCAGCAGCATCAGCGAGCTGAGGCCCGCGATGGCCTCGCCCCTCAGGCGCAGGGATGTGCGCCGTGCCGTCGTGGAGGCGGGTGTGGAGGTGGCCACCTACGCGGCGCTCTGAGCGCCTGCCGACTCTTGCAGGCCGGCCGCCAGGAGCGTGTTGCGCAGCAGCATCGCGATCGTCATCGGGCCCACCCCGCCGGGCACGGGTGTGATCAAGCGCGCGCGCTCGGCCACGGTGGCGAAGTCCACGTCGCCGACCAGGCCCTGCTCGGCGCGGTTGACCCCGACGTCGATAACCACGGCGCCGGGTTTCACGTGCTCGGCGCCGAGCAGGCGCGGAATCCCGGCGGCGGCCACCAGCACGTCCGCGCGCGAGCACACGGCGGAGAGATCGCGGGTGCGGGAATGGCAGATCGTGACCGTGGCATGGCGCGCCAGCAGCAGCAGCGAGACCGGCTTGCCGACCAGGTCCGAGCGCCCGACGACCACGGTCTCGGCGCCCTCCAGCGGCACGTCGTAGGCGTCAAGCAGCGCGATCACGCCCACCGGAGTGCAGGGTCGCAGGCCCGGCGTGCCCCTCACGAGCCGGCCGACGCTGATCGGCGTGAGCCCGTCGACATCCTTGCCCGGCGCGATCAGTCCTGTCAGGTCCTGGCCGTTCAGGCCCGCTGGCACCGGCAGCTGCAGCAGGATCCCACTGACCTCGGGATCAGCGTTGCGGCGCTCGATCAGCGCGGCGACATCCGCCTGCGAGACGTCGGTAGGCAGATGCTGGTGGTGGTCGGCGATCCCGGCCTCGGCACACGCCTTGCGCTTCATCGCCACGTACACCACCGACGCCGGGTCGTCGCCGACCAGGATCGTCGCCAGCCCCGGCGGCCGTCCCGTGCGCTCGACGAGCTGCGCCACTTCGCCGGCCACCTGCTCGCGCACGCGCTCGGCCACCGCGCGTCCATCGATGATCGCCGCCGTCATGCCGGGCACGCTAGAGGATCGGGCGGGGACGATGCCGCTTGGAGAGACCGAGGTAGCGCCGCCTACCGCTTGGAGATCGGGGCCAGATCGGCGACGAGCTTTCGCTCGGAGTGGTCCTTGCTGAAGCGGATGACCACGATCCCGCCGGGCTCGACGCCGGTGACGACGCCTTCTCCGAACGCCGCGTGCACGACGTCCTCGCCCAGACGGTAGGCGGCCGGCGCCTGCGGCTCCGGCGCCGCAGAGGCGGTCGACCACGATATGGCCCGGGGCCGGATCCCGCCGAGTCCCCGCGCCGGCTGCTCCTCGCGGTCGGTGAGCTCGCGCGGGATCTCCCCGATGAACCGGCTCGGAGCGCCGTAGCTGCGCGCGCCGAAGACGGTGCGCGTGCGGGCGTAGGTCACGTACAGGTCCCGCTCGGCGCGGGTGATGCCGACGTAGCAGAGCCGGCGCTCCTCCTCGAGGCCGCCCTCGTCGAGCGCCCGCGAGTGCGGGAACACCCCCTCCTCGCAGCCGATCATGAGCACGATCGGATATTCGAGCCCCTTCGCGTTGTGCAACGTCATCAGCGTCACCAGGCCGTCGTCGTCGGCGCGACCGTCGGCGTCGGCGATCAGCGCGATCTGCTGCAGGAACTCGCCCAGTGTTCCCGCCCGCTCGGAGCCCGAGTCGGCCGAGTCGTATTCGGCCGCCACGTTGACCAGCTCCTCGAGGTTCTCCAGCCGGCCCTGGGCCTCGATCGTGCGCTCGGCCTCGAGCGCGTCGAGGTATCCGCTCTCCCGCAGGGTCTCCTGCAGCAGGGCCGCGAGCGGCGCTCCGCTCTCCGCCCGCTCCCTGAGCACGTGCATCGTGCCCATGAAGCGCCGCAGGGCCTTGCTCGCCGCCGCTCCGAGGCCGGGCACTTGCTCGGGCTCGGAGGCCGCCTCCCAGACCGTCACCCCCATCGTGTTGGCGAAGGCCAGCACCCGCGAGAGCGAGGTGGAACCGATCCCGCGGCGCGGCGAGTTGACGATGCGCGTGAACGCGCCCGCGTCCTGGGGGTTGATCAGCGTCGTCAGGTACGCGATCGCGTCCTTGATCTCGGCCCGCTCGTAGAACTTGGTCCCGCCGATCACCTGGTAGGCGATCTCCGCCCGTACGAGCATGTCCTCCAGCACCCGCGACTGGGCATTGGTGCGGTAGAAGACGGCGATCTCCGACCGCGACACCCCCTCGTCCACGAGCCGCTGGACCTCGCCGGTCACGAACCGGGCCTCGGCGTGCTCGTCCTCGAGCTCGCGAACCTTGATCGGGTCACCCTGACCGAGCTCCGTCCACAGGGATTTCGGCTTCTGCGCCCGGTTGTTGCGGATCACCGCGTTGGCGGCGTCGAGGATCGTCTGGGTTGAACGGTAGTTCTGCTCCAGCTTGATCACCCGAGCGTCGGGAAATGTGTCCTCGAAGTCGAGGATGTTCCTGATGTCGGCTCCGCGGAACCCGTAGACCGACTGCGCATCGTCGCCGACCACCATCAGGTTGCGATGCTCGCCGGCCAGCAGCTGCAGCCACCGGTACTGGGCGTGGTTGGTGTCCTGGTACTCGTCGACGAGCACGTGCCGGAACCCGTTCGCGTAGCGCTCGCGCACCTCCGGGAACAGCTCCAGCACGTTGACCGCGCGCACCAGCAGATCGTCGAAGTCCATCGCGTTCATGCGGTGCAGCTCGCGCTCGTAGGTCCGGTAGACATCCGCCACCGTCTGCTCGAAGAACGACCCGACCATGCGGCCGTAGTCGTCGGCGTCGCGGAGCTTGTTCTTCGCGTCGGAGATCTGGGAGTGGATCGCCCCCGGGGTGAACCGCTTGGGATCGATCCCGAGCTCGTCCAGGCAGCGCTTCACCAGCCGCCGGGCGTCGGCCTGGTCATAGATCGTGAACTGGCGCGTGTAGCCCAGCCGGTGCGCATCGGCGCGCAGCATCCGTGCGCAGGCGGCATGGAACGTCATCACCCACATCGCGCGCACCCGCCGGCCGACCAGCAGCTCGGCCCGATCCCGCATCTCCCCCGCCGCCTTGTTCGTGAAGGTGATGGCCAGGATCTCGTTCGGCTTGGCCGCGTCGGTGGCCACCAGATGCGCGATCCGGTGGGTGAGCACCCGGGTCTTGCCCGATCCGGCCCCGGCGAGGATCAGCAGCGGGCCCTCGCCGTGGGTGACGGCCTCTCTCTGCTGGTCGTTGAGGCCCTCGAGCAGGGTCTCGATGTCGTCTGCGAGCTGCGCCATTCGATCGCCCTCAAAGTTAGCTGGCCCGGTGGTCGTCCCGCGAGGCCGGCTCGGTCATGCTGCAGCGGTGAGCGACGTCCTCAGCGAGCTTCGGACGGCTTGCCGGCTGGTGGCCGAGCAGGCCGGGAGCGTGGAGCTGATTGCCGAGGCCGTGCCGGCCTATGCCGCAGCTCTGCGGCTCGACCCGCGGGGAGCGTCCGCCGTCCCGCCATCCTCGGGAGCGCCGGTCCATCTGCTCGGCGCGGCCGCCGAGGCGACGTGCGCGTACTGGCTCACCCTCGACGCGGTCAACTTCGGCTCCGGCTGGTTTCCCACCCTGCGCAAGCGCGATCGGCGCTCGGGCTACCACACGGTCGCGATGGGCATCACGGACCGGTTCGAGCGGCTCGGTCCGTGGAGCTGCGACGAGCTGGCCCGGATCGACGCCAGCGAGATCGCCGGCGTTCTGGGCCAGGACCCCGGGCACGAGCTGATGGGCCTGTTCGCCGCCTCGCTGCGCGACCTCGGAGCGCGGATCTCGGCCGAGCACGACGGGCGCTTCGGCGCGGTGATCGAGACCGCGGGCAGCTCGGCGGTGGCGCTTGCCGAACTGCTTGCGCACTGGGACTGCTTCGCCGACGTCTCGGGCTACGCGGGCCTGCGCGTTCCGTTCCTCAAGCGCGCGCAGATCGCCGCCGCTGACCTGGCGCAGGCCGGGGCCGCCCCGTTCGCGGATCTCGACCGCTTGACCATGTTCGCCGACAACCTCGTGCCTCATGTGCTCAGAGTCGACGGCCTCCTGCGCGTCGAGCCCGAGCTCGTGGGCCGGATCGAGCGCGGCGAGCTGATCGAGCACGGGTCACCCGAGGAGGTCGAGATCCGCGCCTGCGCGCTGCATGCCGTGGAGCTGATCGTCTCGGCCCGGGCCTCCACGTGCGCCGTTGCCGTCGATCGCCTGCTCTGGACCCGGGGTCAGGAGCCGCGGTACAAGGGCTCGCCGCGGCACCGCTCGCGGTGCACGGCGTACTGACCCCCGGGCCGGCGTCCTGAGGGGACTAGCCCTCGAGCGCCTCGGCGCGCGCGCGGGCGATCGCCTCGGCGCCGGCCTCGCCGACCAGCAGCTCGGGCCGGATCGTCCCGCTGGCCGCCAGATCGAGGGCCGGGAACCGGCCCGTGCTGGCCAGCGCGGTGTCGAGCGTGATCACCGTCGTCTCGCCGCCGATCGGCTTGGCGCCGGTGGCGATGACCGTCACCGAGCCGCCGTCGACGATGTTGCGCGCCGCAGCGATGGCCTTCCGGGCCGCCGATTGGTGCAGGCCGTCCAGGGTGTCGATCAGCACCACGGCGTCGGCGCCGCGAGCGGCGATCCGGCGCGCCTGGTCGATCACCCGCTCCACCGCGCCCGCTTGGGCATCGGACGAGGCGGCAAAGCTGACGGCGGCCGCAGGCTCGACGCCGGCCCGGGCCCACTCGGAGATCTCCTCCGGGCGTACGCCGGCGAGGGCCACAGACACCTGCAGACCCTCCTGGTCGGCGATCGCGCGGGCCAGCCTCAGCAGGGCCTCCGTCTTGCCCGCCCTCGATCCGCCCACGATGCTCACGCGTGAGCCCTTGCCGAACGGCGTGAGCCACTCGATCGCCTTGATCGTCGGGTCCTCGGAGCCCAGCCGGATGCGCTCGTCGGCGAACGCGGCGGGAAGGTCGTCGAAGCGCGTGCCCTCGGCGACCTCCGAGGCGGGACGGTCGTTGATCGTGTCGATCCTGACCATCGACGGGAACCGCTCGGAGCGGCGCGGCGCGCGGCGAGGGCCGGAGATGCGGTCGCCGGCGACGAGCTCGCAGCGCTTGACCTGAGCCGCAGAGACGTAGACGTCCTCATCGGAGGGCTCGGGTGGATGGATGCGGAGGAAGCCGGAGCCGTTGGGCAGCAGCTCGACCACACCCTCCACCACCTGCTCCTCCTCCTCGCGGGCCTCCTCGGCCTCCGCGGGCTCCTCCTTGGCCTCGGCCTCCGGGGCGTCGTCGCGGCCGACAGAGCGGGTACGGCCGCCGCGGCGGCCGCGCCGGCGCCGCTGCGCCGGCTCGTCCTCGTCGCGCGTGTCCTCGGCCTCGGCGTCGTCGCGCGTGTCCTCGGCCGCGGCATCGTCGCTGCTCGCGCCCTCGCTCACGGCCTCAGCGGGCTCGGTGGTCTTGGTCCTGCGGGTTCTCGTGCGCCGGCGGGGCGACGACTCGCCGGCGCCCTCGCCGCTCTGCTTCTCGAGGATCGCGTCGATTAGAGCTTCGCGTCGCAGCCGCCTATAGCCGTCGATCGACAGCTGCGAGGCGATCGTATGTAGGTCGGCGAGCGGGCTCTCGTCGAGCGAGGTTCGATCCATTACTGACATCTGGGGCCTCCTTGGGAGATTCGGTGGGCTCCGGTCGCGTTGAGCCAGCGACCGGCGATCACCCATACCCTAGCTGGTCCGGTGGCGGAACTCCGCAGGCTGGGGGCGCGGCGGCGGCGTTTCGGTGGGTGAGTGAAGGCTCCGGGAGGCGGATGGAATCCGTGGCGCGGATGGGGCTCCGTGGCGCGGATGGTCGCGGCGGGGCGAAACGGCGACTGGGACAGGGGAGGTGGAGCTTCGGGCGGGTTGGGCGGCCTCCCCGGCACGAACCCGGCGATCGGGCGGGTTGGGCGGCCTCCCCGGCACGAACCCGGCGATCGGCCGGAATCCAGCGTGCTTAACCTGCCAAGTCACGCCGTCGCCGAAGAGCTTGGTCCGTTATGCGTGTGTGGCACGCTTAGGTTGCCAAGGAGGCTCCGGGCGCGGTTCGATTGGCACGTTCTGCACGCTGGTTCCGGTGCAACGGGTAGGGGCTGTACGACAACGGCGGGGGTGCGGCGGGACGCCGGCGGTGCTGTACTCCGGCGGGGTGCTCCCGTCTCGCGCCCGAGCCGCCGCGCGAACCGCCGCCCCGCCGGGGACACCCATTCACCCATTCCGCAGCCCCACCTATCTATCCCGCCGGCGGCGCCACCGGGGCGGGGGCCTCGTTGCGCTGGCTTCGCTGTCGGTGTGTGCGCGTGGCGGGCTGATACTGTCGGTGGTGGCCGCCGGCAGCCAGAGGCTGAGGATCAGTCCGGCGCCCCCGAGGCCGGGAAGCGCGTAGGCCCACGTGCGGCGACCGGTCGGCATGCTGAACGCGTCATCGACCGCCCCGCTCGCCGGCTTGAGCGCGGCCCGGCTCAGCGGACTCCTGTTCGCGCCGGAGCGGTTCGGGCAGAAGCAGGCTGCTGGTCAGCTCGAGCTCGCCGCGCAGGGCGGCGCGCACGGCCAGGAAGTCGGCCGCCTCGGCCACGTCGTGGATGCGGAACACATGGGCTCCGGCGTCGACGCCGTGAGCCAGGGCGGCCAGCGTGCCGGCAAGCCGCTCGCGGGGCGGGCGACCGGTGATCGCGCCGATGAAGTCCTTGCGCGAGACGGCGAGCAGCAGAGGACGCTCCAGCGCGTGGAGTGCAGCCACCGAACGCAGCACCTCGACCGTCTGCGAGGGGGTCTTCGCGAAGTCCGGGCCGGGATCCAGCATCAGCTGCTCGAACCGCACGCCGCGCCCGGTCGCGAGCGCGATCCGCTCGCGTAGGAACGACTCGACGTCGGCCACGATGCGCCCGTCGAAGCTGGGATCCAGCAGCTTGTGCTTCGGCGCCGCCCGAGTGTGCATGAGGATGAGCCCGGCGCCGGTCTCGGCGGCGACGTCGGCGAGGTCCGGATCACGCAGGCCGCTGACGTCGTTGACGATCGAGGCACCGGCGGCGATCGCCGCGCGCGCCACCGCCGGCTTGTAGGTGTCGACCGAGACGCGCGCGCCCAGCTCGCCGGTGACGCGTTGGATCAGCGGGACCACTCGCTCGATCTCCTCGCTGGGGTCGACCGCCGGCGCGTTGGTCACCCCCGACTCCCCCCCGATGTCGATGATCTCGGCCCCGGCGTCGAGCAGCGAGCGGGCCAGCGCGACACGCTCGTCGAGCGTTCGGTGCAGGCCGGCGTCGGAGAACGAATCAGGCGTCGCGTTGACGATGCCCATCAGCACCGGGCGCACGCCGAGGTTCAGCGTCCCGCCGCTGGTCGCAAACCTCCGGGCCGGCGCGCTCACCGGCGACGCGTCACTTTCCGGCCGCGATGATCCGCAGCACCCGGATCAGGGTGGTCCGGTTCCCGGCGCGATCGGTGACCGCCACGGTCAGGCGATAGCGGCCCGGGCGCGCATAGGCATGAATCGTCCTGTGCCGGATCGTGGCGGCCTTGCCGTCTCCCCACGAGACCTTCATCTGGGCCACGCCGGAGCCGTCGGACGCCGGTAGTCCCGGCGGCTGATCGGAATCGCGCACGTTCAGCCTCAGGAACGACTTCGCGCGCTGCGGGCCCGTGAGCGTGAACTGGGCCGCCGGCGCATAGCTGTCGACGAACACCCGCACCGCCCGAGCCTGGGAGGCCTGCCCGGCCTGGTTGGTCGCGGTCACCTGCCACACGTGGGGACCCTGGGTCAGCGCGCTTGGGACCCGCAGCTTGGCGGCGGTCGTCCGTACGACCGCGACACCGTCCAGGGCCAGCGAATACTGAAGCGGGCCCCACTGTTCGCGGGCCGCCGACCACGCGAACACGGGACGGGCCGTGGTGGAGTAACGCGACGCGCTCACCGCGCCGAACGATCCGGGGCCGTTGTACAGGAGCGCCGTCACGATCGCGGACGAACCGGCCGAGCCCTGCACCCAGGCCGCGGCGACGTCGCCGGCGATGTCGCCCGCGGCGGCGATGCCGGCGGCGGCGTTCGTCGGCCCGAGCGCCGGCGAGGAGGCGACCAGCTCGGGAGCCCAGCTGGTGCCGTCGAAGTAGCGGGCGCGGATCTCCGGCACCCCTGAGGGACCCGGGTCGTGCTGCCACACGACCAGGCCCGAGTACAGGCCCGCGGTGCCCGGAACCGCGTACGGGGGCGTGGCATTGGGGAGGCTGTCCAGCTGGATCACGGTCTGCGGCAAGCCCGCCGGCCCCAGGCGCGCGGCCCACACCTGGTTCGAGCTGTCCCGGGCCGAGGTGAGGAAGCCCTGGTAGGCCTCGCTGAGGATCGCCTGCGGCTGGTCGGCGCCCTCGGGTCCGGGCGTGGTGAGCCCGTCGGGCGCCAGCGGGGCGATCGGGTCGTATTGGGACGCCCGCAGCTTGCGCATCACGACCCGAGACTGCTGCGCGGAGCCACTCGAGAGCTGCTCCTGGAAGGTCACGTCGGCGAATGAGGAGTCGTCGCCGCTGGAGATGCTGGGCAGGGATGCCGACACCTCGTTCCAGCCCGACAGCGCGGACGGGTCGGCCTGCTCGAAGACGACGCTCGGGGAGGTCCCCCAGACCCGTCGCGTATCGATGTGCCCGGCCTCGCCCCAGACCACGATCCCGACTCCGTCGCCGGACGCGGCCACGCGAGGTGCCCCCGTGCCGGCGCCGGCATCGTCGGCCGGCGCGGCGTCGAGGGGCGATGACTCCACCGCCCAGGCCCCGTTGACCCAGTAGGCCGCCCTGACGTCGTGGCCACCCGCCCCGGCGGCGGCCGCGAAGGCGAGATATCCCTTGTTGTGGATGCTGAGCGCGATCGCGGGGTTGGCGGCGCCGCTGAACAGGTCGCCGGGGGCGCTGTAGCCGGCTGCGGCGCTCGGCCTCGTGACCACGTACAGCTGGCCCGCGTTGATGAACGCGATCAGCAGCAGCCCGTTGTCCCCGGCAGCGATCACCGGCTGCGAGGACGCGCCGGCCAGCGTCGCGTCGACCTGCTCGGGGGCCTGGAAGGCGCCCCCGATCAGCCGTGACACGAACACATGGGCCACGCCGGCGATCACCTTGGTGTAGACGAGCCCTCCGGTCCCGTCACGGGACACCGAGAGCCCGGTGAGGTTTCCGACTCCGGGGTTGGGCCCGTCGACCGCGACGCTCGGGAGCAGCTCGGGCGACTGCGCGGAGGCGACGCTCGCCACCGGCAGCAGTGCGGTCAGCAGCAGGATCGGTACGAGCAGGCGGCGCAGCTTTCAGCCCTCGCCTGGTCCGCAGATGCCCTCGGCGCGTGCCTCCTGCCGGAAGCGCTCCACCTCGGCGTCAACTCGTCGCTCGTCCCATCCGAGCTCCTGGCCCATCGCCCGAGCGACCCGCAGCGGCGCCTCGCTCCCCGGTGTGCACAGCTCGCGCGCGGCCAGCAGCCCCAGCCGCGTGCGCCGGAGCAGCACGTCGCCGACGCTCCGGGCCTGTTCGTGGCGGGCGGAGAACGGGGCCTCGGCGAGCAGATCGGGCAGCTCTCCGACGGTCGGCTGGGCGAGCTCGCCCCGCTCTCCCGCCGTCTGCAGCACCTTCTGGGCCGCGTGGCCGTAGCGCGACGCGAGCGCTCCATAGGCGTCATCGCGGACCCCCTCGACCCGCGGCAGGCCTTGCGGATCGATCGCCTGTCCGAGCGGGATCTCGTGCGTGCGGCACGGCGCCTGGCGACCGTCGCGCTCGGCCAGGCGGTCGACCGCCATCTTGGCCATCCGGCGCCAGGTGGTCAGCTTGCCGCCGGTGATCGTGATCAGGCCGCTCGAGGTCTCATACAGCTCGGCCTTGCGCGAGATGTCGACCGACTTCCGCGTGTCCCCGGTCGAGATCAAGGGCCGGACGCCGGCGTAGGCGCCGGTCAGATTGCTGTTCGTGAGGCTGGTGCCGAAGAACGCATTGGTGGCGTCGAGCAGGTATTCGACGTCGTCGGCAGCCGGCTGGACGTGGTCGACGTCACCGTCGTAGTTGTTGTCGGTGGTGCCGACCAGGCTGCGTCCCAGCCACGGCAGGGCGAAGATCGACCGGCCCTCGCCCGCGGGCACGATCGCCCCGGACACGAGCGGCAGATCGGATCGATCCAGCGTGATGTGCGTGCCGCGGCTGGGCCGGATCGTCGGCACCTCGGCCTCGGAGTGCAGCTCCTCGGGCCGGATCCGGTCGGCCCAGACCCCCGTCGCGTTCACGACGTTCTCGGCCCGCACGGTGAATTCGGATTCGGTTTCCCCATCACGCACCTTGACATCCGCGGCCCTCCCGTCCTCCTGTACGAGCTCGATCACCTCGAGCCGGTTGGCACAGATGGCGCCGAAGCGCTCGGCCTCGCCGAGGACGGTCAGCACCAGGCGGGCGTCGTCGGTCTGGCAGTCATAGAACAGATATCCGCCCGTAGGGTTGCGGGATTCGAGCGCCGGGACAGCTCGAGCACCTCTTCCCCAGAGATCACCCGGTGGCGCTCGGGACTCCAATCGGCGTCCGGCGCCTCGCCGGCGTCGAGCGCCGCGCGCCGTGCGCTGCGGCGTCCGCGCAGTCCGGGCGTCGCCATCACGTCGTACATGTTCAGGCCGATCCCGACCAGCATGTCGCCGTGGACCAGCTTCGAGGAGCGGCTGCTGGTCCCGGAGGCGAAGTCGGCCTTCTCGACCAGCGCCACGCTGTAGCCGCGGGTGGCCGCATCGAGCGCGACTCCGGCGCCGGTGATGCCGCCGCCGATCACGACCACGTCGTAGCGCTCACCAGCCAGGAGCTTGATCGCCCGTTCTCGGGAAAGCATTCCGCGCAGGGTACGGACCAGAGAGGTCGGGCGGCCGTGAGAGGTTCAGGCGCGGACCGGCTGCGCGGAGGGCGGTTCGTAGCCGCCGGGGCGTGAGGCAACCTGGCTAGCGGGCGTGCGGCCAGAGACCGAGCACGATCTTGTCCATCTCGGGTGACGTCTCTTGGTAGGACGGGCAGCACGGACCGCCGCCGACGTCACTGATGCCAATCTCGATGTGCGGCGCGCTGGAGATCCCGACGATGCCGCAGCCCACCTCGGCGATCGGCTGGCCGGCGCTCACGTGAGCTCCGACGGGAACGAGCGCCGGTGCGGCGTGGCCGTAGTAGATGTAGCGACCCTTGTAGGTGCCCGAGTCGACCTTGAGGATCGGGGCGTAGGGGCCGAATCCGTCGATGCCCTCGCCGACGATCGTGCCGGAGGTGATCGCCACCTCGACCACCTGCGAGCCGCAGGCGTTGTTGACGGTGCCGATATCGACCCCCTGGTCGAGCGTCCAGTCGCTGGGCGGCAGAACCCGCGACTTCGGCGCCAGCGGGAAGACCCACGACGTTGACGCCACGCCCTGAGCCGCGCCCAGCACCGACCCCGACTTGGTGGCCGCCTTCAGCGCCGTGTAGAGCACGGTCGCGGTCTTGACGCCGACAGCGCCGCTGGCGGGGCGCAGATTGTGAGCGTGCTGGAAGGAGCGGACCGCCTGCTGGGTCATCGGCCCGAACACCCCGACGACCGGGACCTGAAAGCCCACATCTGTGAGCCATGTCTGCAGGGTCTTGATGTCCGAGCCGGTCTGCCCGCGTCTCAGCGTCCGGGTGAACGGGATCTGGAGCGTGGTCTTCGCGGGCTCGGCGAGCCCACGCGGTGCCTGGGGCGCCACGACCCCGACGCCACCGGTGGAGGCCTGCGCCACGGAGGCGGGGCCGAGCACGCACAGGGCGATCAGGAGCGTGATCCGTCGCAGGCCGTTCATTGCACGTTCACGTTCGGCGCGCGGGCAAGCCACGACCCGATCCGGATCGGCCTTGCACGGGCTTTGGGGACGAATCCTGCTGAAAGTGAGCACGTCGGCTCCTCCGCGGGTTCGGACTTGCAATCGCGCCTGGTCTGCCTGCGGGGTTAGCTGACGGGCTAGCGCTTGATCGCAAGCGCTTCCCACGGATCACCGCGGGACTCGCCCCAAATGAATTGGGTTCCCCGTTCCCTGGGGCGGCTGTCCCAGGAACTCGGCAGCGCGCACGGTATCAGACGGTCACGAGAGAACCGACGCTCAAAAAGCCGTAATTTGCGAGAAGAGGACCTGCAAGATGGGCATCAGCGGCAGGGTTTTCGAACGCCCGCCCGACGCCGGAGCCAACTAGTCGTGGCTCGCGGGATCGGCGACGCCGGCCTGCAGGCGATCCTGGACGATCCGCTCGATCCGGTGGACGGTGTCGTCGGACATGCGCCGGATCTCCCAGTGCGTGAGCTTGAACACTCGCATCGGCGAGGTCGCGATCACGGTGGCGTTCCGCGGTTCGCGGTTGAGCAGCCCGATCTCGCCGATCAGGTCTCCGGCGTGGAGCGAGGCGATCGTCTGGCCGCCCTTCTCGACGTCGGCGCTGCCCTCCTCGATTGCGATCAGCTCGGTCGAGTAGTCGCCCTCCTTCATCAGGATCTGGCCCTCGGCGGCGCTGGTCTCGGTGGCGAAGGCGGCCAGGCGCCGGGCCTCCTCGTCGGACAGATCGGAGAACAGGGGAATTGCCTTCAGCCGGTTGGGGTCCATGCCCATCGGGTCGCTCCTCGCTCGCGTTTGTTGACAGGGGCGGCACGCCGGCACCCACGGTGCTCGACCGCGTCGCGGGCACGTCCCCACGAGATCTCGGTTCTCGGAGAGGCGACTCTATCCGCACTTGTGCCGGTATGAAGTGTCAACCGGCTCGTGTGACCGCCTTCACACCTGAAAACTGTCCATTGCGGAGACCCGACCGCCGTGGGCGCGTGTGGCCACGGCCGCCGCGGCGGGAGCGGCGAGTCGCTCAGAGGGCCTGGACTTCGCTGGTGATAGCGGAGACGGATGCTTTGGCGTCTCCGAACAGGAGCTCGGTCTTGGGGCCGTAGAAGAGGGGGTTGTCGATGCCGGCGAACCCGGAGGCCATGGAGCGCTTGAGCACGATCACCGCCTTGGACTTGTCGACCTCGAGGATCGGCATCCCGTAGATCGGGGAGCCGGGCTCGTTCTTGGCCGCGGGATTGGTGACGTCGTTGGCGCCGATGACCAGGGTGACGTCGGTGCGAGAGAATTCGGGGTTGATGTCGTCCATCTCCCGCAAGAGGTCATAGGGGACGTCGGCCTCGGCCAGGAGCACGTTCATGTGCCCCGGCATCCGCCCTGCCACCGGGTGGATCGCGTACTTGACCTCCACGCCCTTGGCCTCCAACGCCCGCTCGAGCTCGCGCACCGCGTGCTGGGCCTGGGCGACCGCCATCCCGTATCCGGGAGCGATCACCACCAGCCGGGCGTAGGAGAGCTGGATCGCGACGTCCTGGGCGCTGGTCGAGCGCACCGTCCCGCCATCCTGGCCCGCGGCGCCGACCGGGGCCGCGACGGCGCCGCCGAACCCGCCGGCGATGATCGCCGGCACCGAGCGGTTCATCGCCTTGGCCATCAGATTGGTCAGGATCGAACCCGACGCGCCCACGATCATCCCAGCCACGATCAACGCCGTGTTGTTGAGCGCCACACCGGTCGCCGCCGCCGAGAGCCCGGTGAACGCGTTCAGCAGCGAGATCACCACCGGCATGTCCGCCCCGCCGATCGGCAGCACCACCATATTCCCCAACACCGCCGCCGCGACCAGGATCCCGAAGAAGAACAGCACCTGCGAATGCGTGCCGGCGCACAGGATGATCGCCGTGATCGTGCAGATCGCCAGCAGCACCGCATTGATCACCGACTGGCCCGGCAGCTTGATCGGCTTGCCGGGCAAGATCTCCTGCAACTTCCCGAACGCGATGTTCGAGCCCCAGAACGACACCGACCCCACGATCGCCGCGAACAACGACGGAATCTCCACCCGCAGCGGCCAATCCCCGCCGGCGTGAGGGCCGAGCTGGAAGCCATGGCGGAACTCCACCCACGCGATCAACGCCACCGCACCACCACCCACACCGTTGAACAACGCCACCATCTGCGGCATCTGCGTCATCTTCACGTTCAGCGCCGCCGGGATCCCCACCGCCGTGCCGAGGCCGAGCCCCAGCGCGATCAGCCATGGCGCCGACCCGTCCAGCACCCCGGGCTCCAGCAGCGTCGCGACCACCGCGATCGCCATGCCGACCGCCGCGATCTTGTTCCCGTTCACCGCCGTCCTGGGGCCCGTCAAGCGGCTCAGCCCAAAGATGAACAGCGAGAACGCGACGATGTACAGCGAATCGATCAGCGCCTGCTTGTGCAGGAACGACGTGGCCAAAAAGGTCACTCCGCCTCGCCCTCCTCAACCGCCGCCTTCGGAGCCGCCTCACCCACCGGCTCGGGCTTGCGCTTGAACATCGCCAGCATCCGGTCGGTGACCAGGAAACCGCCGATCACGTTGATCGTCCCGAACATGACCGCAATCACCAACAGCACGTGCTCCAGCACCCCGCTCGCGATGTGCATCAGCAACAGCCCGCCCAGCACCACGATCCCGTGAATCGCGTTCGTGCCCGACATCAACGGCGTATGCAACGTATTCGGAACCTTCGAGATCACCTCGAAGCCCACGAACGCCGCCAACACCAAGATCGCAATATCCGTGACGATGCTCATCGCTGTCTCGCCTCCTCGTGCTACTGGGCGCCGGCCGCGGCTTTGGCGCCTTCGTGGACGATCTCACCGCCGCGGGTGACGCACGCGCCGGCGATGATCTCGTCGTCGAAGTCGAGCTTCAGCGCGCCCTCGGAGATCATCAGCTCCAGCAGCGACTGGATGTTGCGCGCATACAGCTGCGAGGCGTGCTCGGCCATCGTCGAGGCCAAATTCAGCGGCGCGACGATCTTCACCCCGTACTTGATCACCGTCTCCCCCGGCTCGGTCAACTCGCAGTTCCCACCCGCCTCGCCGGCCAGATCGACGATCACCGATCCCGGCTTCATCCGCTTCACCGCCTCCTCAGTCACCAGAATCGGCGCCCGGCGGCCCGGCACCAGAGCGGTCGTGATCACCACATCCACCTTGCCGATCGCCTCCGCCATCAACTCCTGCTGACGCAGCTGCTGCTCCGCGGTCAGCTCCTTCGCATAACCGCCCGCGCCCTCCAGATCACCACCCAGATCGAACTCCAGAAAATGCGCGCCCAAACTCTCCACCTGCTCCTTCACCGCCGCGCGCACGTCAAACCCCTGCACCACCGCACCCAACCGGCGCGCCGTCGCGATTGCCTGCAACCCCGCCACACCCGCACCCAGCACCAGCACCGTCGCCGGGCGAATCGTGCCTGCCGCCGTCATCAGCATCGGATAGAAGCGCCCCATCTCCTGAGCACCCAGCAACGCGGCCCGATAACCGGCCACGTTCGACTGCGAGGACAGCGCGTCCATCGACTGCGCGCGGCTGATCCGCGGCACCGCCTCCAGAGCAAAGCTCGTGGCGCCCGACCCGGCGATCGCCCGCACGCCCTCACCATTCGACAACGGCGCCAGGAAACCGATCAGCACGCTCTCGGGCCCCAGCCGCGTCGTCTCCTCCGCGCTCGGGGGCGCCACCTTGACGATCACATCCGCGTCCCACACCGCCGACTCCTCCGCCAGCCTCGCGCCGGCATCCTCATACAGCGAGTCCGGGATCAGCGCACCATCCCCCGCGCCCCGCTGCACCAGCACCTCCAAATCCTGAGCCACGAGCTTCTTCACGGCCTCAGGCACCAGCGCCACCCGACGCTCCCCAGCATCCGTCTCTTTCGGCACTCCGATTTTCATGCGCCGCGGGAGGCTATCGGTTGAGCGCATGTGACGTGCCGCTGCTGGTCACGATCAGCTCACACCGACCGGTGCCAGCGCCAGCGCGGTGGCGATCGCGAACCCGGTGGCGAGCTCGAGCATGGCGGGTGTTGCCGACCGGTGATGAGCGACGACGGCGGCGGCGGCGGCCCTCCGGGACGGGTGCGCTACCCGCGAGCGCGTGCGACCACGCGTCGCGGAGGCGGCCCGGGCGACGGCCGTGACCGGGGCTGGCTGACGGGCCACGGCGGCGAGCGGAAGCGGCCGGCCCGCGAGCGCCATCGCCGCCTCGGCGGTCACCCACACCGGCGTCTGGTCGCTCGAGCGGGAGTAGCGCACGTGGCCGTCCGGCGCCGTCAGGGACTGGATGAAGCCGAGCGGCGAGGTCGCCCCGCCGCGATGCAGCGAGCCGGGATCGACACCGGCCGCCAGCAGGCCCTGGATGGCCCAGGACGTCGATTGGGCGTTGGATTCCCCTCCGGGCTGGGCGGCGAACCCGCCGTCGCGCTGTTGTGCGCTGCGCAGGAACCTGACCGCCCGCGAGCGGGCCCGCACGGCCGAGCCGCCGGCGCGGGCCAGAGCCTCGAGCGCGGCTCCGGTGTCGTCGGCATCGCTCGAATCGCCGGCCGTGGCGAAGTTGAATCCACCGTCGCCGTCCTGCTGGTGCACGAGCCAGGACAGCGTGCGCGAGCCTGGGGCCACACCGGCGGCCCGCAGCGCGAGTACCGCGAACGCGGTCAGGTTGACCTGGTCGGCCACCGAGCCGTCGGGGCGGATCCGGCGCCGCAGAGCGGACGCGAGGTCATGGCCGCCGAAGTCCGCGGCCGGCTGACCGGCCGCTCCGACGACGAGGATCGTGCGCTCGAGCGCCCCGGCGTCGCTCAGCGAGCCGACCCCACCGCGCACGTAGTCGAGCACGCTGTGGCCGGCGCGGCTGACGTCGAGCGGGTTGTGACCCTCGGCCGCCAGGCCCAGCGCGGCCCATCCGGTGTCAAGCGCGTTGGCGGGCTGGCCCGGGGCGGGCCCGAAGCCGCCGTCGCTCTGCTGAGCCCCGAGCAGATAGCCGGACAGCGTTGCCGCCCTGGCCCCGCCGGGCACGGCGAGGCCGCCGGCGCCGGCCGCGATCACCGCCAGCAGGGTCGCCGGCAGCAGCCCCGCCCGGGCGGCCGGGCGGGGGCCCGGGGGGTGCAGCCAGGTCACCTCGAGCCGAGCGGCGAAGCGCCGCAGCGCTCGCGCCAGGGCCGGTCCGAAGGCCAGCGCGAACAGGAGGCAGCCGGCGGCGTGGATGCAGTCGAATCCGATTCCCTTGCCGACATAGATCCTGAGCTGGGCGGCGCTGTGGTCGCTGTAGGTGACCCAGTCGCCGAGATCCTGGACCGCCGCGAACGCGAAGCCAGCGATCGCGCACACGATCGCCAGCGGCCATCGTCCGAGACGGCGCCCGCCGGCGATGGCCACACCCGCGCCGAGCACCCCGGTCAGGCCCCAGGCGGCCATCTGCCAGGGCGTCCAGGGACCCTGCCCGAAGAAGAAGTTCGACGTCAGACCGGCGAGCGCTCCGACCACGAATCCGGGGGCGCCGCCGAGCGCGTAGCCCGAGATGAGCACGATATCCGTGGTCGGCTTCACGTTGGGCAGTGCCGCGAAGGCGATCCGGCCGAGCGCGGCGAACGCGGCCAGCGTGCCCACGAGCGCGACCATGCGAGCCGAGGGCCGCGCGCGCTCGTACCAGCCGAACCCGCCCACGAGCGCGAGTCCGAGGATCGCGAACGAGCCGAGTTGCCAGCTCACGCGGGCCTCCTTGCGGTCGGGGTGGTCATCGGGCGGTCACCGCCTCGGTCTGCAGCGAGCCGGCGATCAGGGCCACGCCCTCCTCGGGCCGCAGCGCCCCGCCGGCGCCACCCAGGATGCGGGCCGTCTCGGTGGCAAAATAGGTTCCGCCGGCGAGCACGTCCGCGGCAGGCCCGTCGGCGATCGGAGCCCCATCGGCGAGCAGCACGACGCGATCGGCGAATGCGGCCACGAACTCGGGATCGTGGGTGGCCACCAGCACGGCGGCGGGCATCTCGGCCAAGAGCTCCGCCAGCTCTCCCTTGCGCCCCCGATCCATGCCCCGGGTGGGTTCATCGAGGCACACCACGGCGGGAGGACCGTCCGGATCGTCGAGCACGATCGCCAGGGCCAGGCGCTGCCGCTCGCCGCCCGAGAGGTCGCGCGGGTTGCGCCCGGCGAAAGCGGCGCTCGACAGCCCGACGGCGGCCAGCGAATGAACCGAGGCCTCAGCGGCCACCGTCTCGTGGACCAGGTAGTCGGTGGGGTTCTGCAGCAGCAGCGCCACGCGGCCGGCGCTCTGCACCTTGCCCCGCGTGGGGCGCATCAGACCAGCGGCGTGCCTGAGCAGCGTCGACTTGCCCGCGCCGTTGCGCCCCATCAGCGCCACGTGCTCGCCGGCCATCAGCACGAGCGAGGCGTCACGGAGAATCGCCGGACCGCGGGGGAGCTCGTGCCACACCCGAGCCAGCGCCAGCGCCGGCTCGGCGCTCCGCTCCCGGCCGCGGAGCGGCCGCGTAACCCGCCTCGGCCGGCCGCGGCGCCGATCCTCGCCCTGGGCAGGCGCGCTGCCGGCGGCCCGGGGGTCGGGCAGCAGACCGCGCTCGCGCAACGCAGCGCGCGCGGGCTTGACCCCGACCGCCGCGGGCAATCCGGCTCCGGCCAGCAGCCGGGCACCGGGGGTCTGGAGCTCCGGGGCGCCGAGCGCCGCCCAGCGCAGAAAGTCGGCCGGATCAGCGTCGCAGGCGATCTCGCCGTCCACGAGCGCGATCACGCGGTCGGCGGCCGACAGACAGCGTTCGAGGCGGTGCTCGGCCAGCACGATGGTCGTGTCGGCGTCCTCGTTGCACCGGCGCAGCAGGGAGATCAGCTCGTCGCCCGCGACAGGATCGAGCTGGGAGGTGGGCTCGTCGAGGACGACCAGCGCGGGGCGGCCGGCCAGCGCCGCCCCCAGCGCCACCCGCTGAAGCTCGCCCCCGGAGAGCTCGCTCGTGGACCGGTCGAGCAGGTGGCTGATCCCGAGCGCCAGGGCGGTCTCCTCCACTCCCCTGGCGACGGCGGAGCCGCTCTCGCCTCGGTTCTCGAGCGGGAAGGCCAGCTCCGCGCGCACGGTGCCCATCACGACCTGCGTTTCGGGATCCTGAAACAGGGTGCCGACGGCGAAGGCCAGCTCGCCTGGGCCGTGCTCGCGGGTGTCCATCCCGGCCACGGTCACGCGCCCGGCGATCTCACCGCCGTAGAAATGGGGCACGAGGCCGCTCGCCGCCCGCAGCAACGTCGACTTGCCCGACCCGGACGCGCCGGCCAGCACGACCAGCTCTCCAGCCGAGATCTCCAGCGAGAGATCGCGGACCGCCGGCCGCTCGGCGCCGGGATAGCTGTAGCTCAGATGCTCGACGCGCAGGACGCTCGTCATCCGATCCCCCTGCGGTCGGCGAACGGGGCCAGCGCGCAGGCCAGGAGCGCGGCCGCGATCGCGAGCACTCCGGAGCCGGCCGGCGAATACAGCGACGGATAGGCGTGGAAGGGAGCGGCCCCGGTCGCACGCGCGCCGACCGAGAGCATCACGATCGCGGCGGCGGCGGCGGCGAAGGCTACGTCGTGGCGGGAGTATGGCCGCCTTGCCCGCGGCGGTCGGTGCGCCGAGCCGTAGCCCCGCACCTCGAGCGCCGCGGCCACGTCAAGGGCGCGGTCGAGCACGCCGCTGCTGGCTGCGCGCATCAGGGCCAGGCGCGAGGGCGGCTTGCCCGGCCGGCAGCGCTGCGCATCGGCCAAGCGCCGGGCGTCACGCACCAGCACCGGCACCATCCGCGTGGCCAAGGTCGCAGTCAGGGCGGAGCGGAACGAGACGCGCCGGAACAGCCGCAGCACCTCGTCGGGGTCGACCGCTGCGGTGTACAGCGCCCCGCACAGGATCAGCGCCACTGCGCGCAGGCCGAGGATGGCGCCGTAGGCGGTGGCCTCGAGCGTGATGTCGGTGTGCCCCAGCACCGGCAGCTGGCCGAGGCGGAGGAGTACCGTGAGCCCGTCGCGGCTCACGAATGCGTTGACGAGCACGATCATCACGGCCAACGGAATCGCGAACAGGGCGGCGCGGCGAAGCTCGCGGCCCACTCCGGCGGCACACCCGGCGCCCGCGATCGCCAGCGTCACCGCCGCCAGCATGATCGGGTGCTCGGCCAGCAGGGCCGCGCACGCCAGCGCCAGGCAGTAGGCGCAGCCGGCGCCGGCGCGGGCGGCGTGGAGCGGGCTCGCCAGCCGGCGGTAGCTCACCCCGCCGGCCCCTGTACCGGTACCGGGACATCGCTGCTCCGGTGGACGGCGAGCGCAAAATGGTTGCGCAGCCGGCCTGGCGTCAGAGCCGCGGCCGCGGCCAGGACGCCGGCCGGGTCGGTGCCGGTGATCAGCCACGTCGGCTCCGAGATGTGATCGCCGGTGGCGGCCACCAGCCCGGCACCGGCGCCGAGCGTGCGCACAGGCCGGCCATGGGGATCGAGCAGCTCGAGCGCCCTGCCATCGAGACCGCTGAAGCGCGCGTAGACGCCGCTGGCCGACGGCCCGCGGGCGATCAGAGCCGAGGCGACCTGCCCGCTCACCTCACGCCACGTGCCGACCACCACGCCGATCGTGTCCGGGCCCGAGCCGGTGCCGATGAACTGGCGCGCCAGCGGAACGCCCGCCGCGGTAAGCGCGGCGGCGGCCTTGTCGCACGCCGCGTTGACCTCGGCAGCGCACTCGAGCGTGACCGGCAGGCGCTTGCCGCCAACACCGTGCACGAACGGCTCGGGGTAGGACCCCACGACAGCGGGGATGCTGTTGGTCGCGCTCCAATTGTGCAGGTCCCACCAGATCCGGTCGCCGCGGTGCACGCTGGTGCCGGCGGCCCCGGCCGCCGCCTCGACGCCGTTGACGTAGTAGAACCAGTCGAGGTGCGATGAGCCGCCGGAGTGGCCGTTGACCGACTCGACGAAGCCGCCGCCATAGCGCGTCGTCACCTCGAACGAGCGCTGCAGCATGCGCATCACGGTCTCGGCGCCGGGCACCTGGTGCACCGTGATTGCGCCGACCTGACCGGCGCCGAAGCTGCGCGTGACGGTCAGGCTGACGTCGGAGGTTCCGCGACCGGGGCCCAGCCCGCAGCCCGCGACACCGATCACGGCCAGTGTCGCGAGCGCGATGCGGACGATGGGGCTCACGCGCTCGCGGGAGCGACCACTACAGAGTGACCCGGATGCTCAGCGGCGTGGCGCGGATGTACCCGCTGCGGTCGGCGCGGAGCGCCAGCGTGCCCGTGTGGGTGGCCGTGAGCGTGGCGACCCCGTGGCTGTTGGTGGTCGCGGTCGGCCCGGCGCCGCGAACATGCGCGCCGCGCAGCGGCTTGGCCACCCCGGAGTCGCTGAACGAGACGACCTTGACCGAGAACGAGTGGCCCACGCGGGCGACCGCGGGACCCGTGAGGTTCAGCGGGTGCTCGTGGTGAGAGATGGAATCGACCGCGAACAGGAGGCGGTCGCCCGAGTGCAGCTTGATCTCACACGCGCCGGTGGTGGCGAAGCGGTTGTCGATCCAGATGCCCCAGTAGTACGCCTTGCTCTTCTCGGTGTCACCCAGGATCGAGGTGATGAAGTAATCGGGGATCCCAAAGGAGCCGAACGTGCCGCTCCAGCGATGATGGGCCGCCGTGTCGAGGACGCCGGCGGCGCTCGTCTCCGGGCACGCGCCCCGCGGCGCACCGTTGTGGGTGATCGAGCCCGTGCGCGTCCGCACCAACGTCGGCGCCAGCAGGGCGCGCGTCCTGCCTTCGATGCGGACGGTCACCTTGGGGCCGGCCGCGGCGAGCGCGACGGTTGAGGAGATGAGGGCCAAGGCGAGAGTCGCTCCGCCTGCGGCGAGGATTGGTCTGCGCTTCATGTGTGAGCCACCCCTTTCCACGAGGGCTTCGGCTTTGCGGTCGGAGGCTGGTCTCCTGGCTTACGGGCCGACCGGCCGCGCCTTCCCGGGTGTGAGATTCGCCCAGTGGCTTGCAATGCGGCTGGCGTCCCCGATCACAGTGGCGGGTCCACGCCGGACTTTCACCGGCTTCCCATCACCACCGACCTTTGACGGCGGCATCATACCGCGCCGGGAGATGCCGGAGCGCCGTCGCACCCCCGGGGACCGTAGACTGAGGAGCGGGATGACGATCAACCTGACGCGGATCTACACGCGGCTCGGCGATTCCGGCGAGACGCACCTGGGAGACATGAGCCGGGTGCCGAAGACCCATCCGCGGATCGAGGCCTACGGGACGGTCGACGAGCTCAACTCGCACATCGGCCTGGCGCTCACAGTCGAGCCGATGCCCGAGCACTATGCGGACTGGCTGCGGCGGATCCAGAACGACCTGTTCGACGTCGGGGCGGACATCTCGGCCCCCGAGGACCCCGCGCGCGAGCGACTGCGCGTGCTGCCCGAGCAGACCGCCTGGCTCGAGGCGCGATGCGACGAGGTCAATGCCACGCTCGCACCGCTGAAGTCATTCGTGCTTCCGGGCGGCACCCCGGCGGCCGCGCACCTGCACGTGTGCCGCACCGTCTGCCGCCGCGCCGAGCGCCTGGCCATCGCGTGCGCCGGGGAGCTCAACCCCGAGGTGATCCGCTACCTCAACCGCCTCTCGGATCTGCTGTTCATCCTCAGCCGCGGGGCCAATGGCGGCGACGAGCCGTTGTGGGAGCCGGGCCGCTACCGGTAGAAGGTCACCAGCTCAGACCCCGGTCTCGATCCTGCGCACCGCCGCCAGCGGCGGCGCCACGGGGTGCTCGATCACGTCGAAGCTCCGCCGGCATTCCTCCGCCACCCCGGGCCGCCCGATGTGGTAGCCCTGGACAAAGTCGCAGCCCAGCTCCGAGAGGCTGCGCTTGATGCTCTCACTCTCGACGCCTTCGGCGGTGACGCGCAGGCCCAGGTTGCGGCCGAGCTCGATGATCGAGCGCACGAGCACCGCATCGTTGCGATCGGTCTCCATCCGCATCACAAACGAGCGATCGATCTTGATCTCGTCGATCGGCAGCTGCTGGAGCTGGGACAGCGACGAGAAGCCGGTCCCGAAGTCGTCGATCGCGATCGTCACGCCCATCCCCCGGAGCTCATTGAGAACCGTCCGCGCGCGACCGAGGTCGGCGACGATCCGGCTCTCGGTGATCTCGAGCTGAAGCGACGATGCCGGCAGGTGGAAGCGCTCGAGCAGGCCACGGATGGTCGCGGGCAGGTCGTGGTCGAGCAGGTTGCGGGTGGACACGTTGACCGACACGTGCAGGTCCATCCCTTCCCGGCGCCACAGCTCGCATTGCCTGAGCGTGGCCTCGAGCACCCGGTCGGTCAGCAGCTTGATCACGCCCGTCTGCTCGGCGAGGGGGATGAAGCCATCGGGCCCGATGGACCCGAGCTGCGGATGGTTCCAGCGCGCCAGCGCCTCGACTCCGCGCATGCCGCCGCCGCGCAGCGGGACCTTGGGCTGGTAGTGGACGACGAGCTCGCCGCGGTCGATGCCGCGCCGCAACTGGGCGGCCAAGGACAGGCGGTCGAGGCTGTAGTCGTCCTGGTCGAACGCGTACAGCTGGAAGGGCACGTCCGAGGCCTTGGCGCAGTACAGCGCCACGTCGGCGTGACGCAGCAGCTCGGGCACGGTGCGGCCGTGCTGGGGGAAGCAGGCGATCCCGACGCTGGCGGCGATCTGCAGCGCGAGCGTATCCACCTCCAACGTACGGTCCAGGGCCTCGAGCAGCCGCTGGGCAACCGCGGCCGCCTCGGCCTCGTCGTGGATGCTCTCGAGCACGACCGCGAACTCGTCGCCGCCGAGACGGGCGAGGGTGGCGTTCGGTCCGAGGGCGTGTTCGAGCCGCGGAGCGATCTTCTTCAGCACGGCATCGCCGAACTCGTGTCCGAGGGTGTCGTTGACCGCCTTGAAGTCGTCGAGGTCGATGATCATGGCCGCCACGAGCGTCTGCTCGCGCTCGGCGACGAGCACGGCCGAGCGCAGGCGCTCCGCCAGCAGCGATCGGTTCGGCAGCTCGGTGAGCGCGTCGTGAGAGGCGCGGTGGCTGTTGACCGCGGCCTGGCGGCCGCCGGCGTAGATGGCCAGCAGCGGCACGAACGAGACCGGTATCAGCGCCACGCTCGTGTACGCGGCGGCGACGAGCGCCGGGGTGAAGGACAGCAGGCAGCCGGCAGTCCAGGCCTGGAAGGCGAAGTCCTCCTGGAGATAGGGCAGCACGGGAAGGTCGGCCAGCAGCGCGGCCCCGGCTCCGGCCAGGAGGTGGTTGGCGGCGAAGAACGCTGCCCCGGCGGCCACGATCACCGGCAGGTTGGCGGCGGTCAGGGCGACGGGAAGCGCGACCGAGGCTAGAGCCATCACGGCCGCGGCGGCGGCGATCGTCAGCACGTACTGTGCGGCATTGAAGGCGACCTTGATCGGGGCGGTGCGCTCCAGGCAGTCGGGGACCACCGAGCACACGGCGTACACGATCATGGCGGGCGCAGCGCCGAA
>JADGPN010000277.1 GCA_017882465.1 Solirubrobacteraceae bacterium | reverse complement strand
GGGTGCAGTTGAGCGTCTCAAGGACGACGGGGTCTGCGATCGGCACTTCGAAGACCCGGGCCTGGCACGTCGGAGTCGGTGATGGTGCTGCCGTCCAAGGCCAGTAAGTGGGGTCAACGACGGTTCTACGTTCGTCGAGACAACCGGGATCTTCTCGTCCGGTCCACAAGTTGAGGCGCCCCGAAGTGCCGTTTGGCGCGCAGCGGGCGACGACGTTCAAGATCATAGGCGACCGCAAGCATCGCCGACGCCCACGAGACTAACGCGCCGGTTGGTGCTGTCTCGATCCTTCACGTGACCATGATCGGTAGTGCTTGGGTTGTGGTGCTGGTCGGATGGCGGTGTTCCGCCGTTGTGCTCATGCCTCGCGCCCGGCTGGCCGGCCGGGTGCGGGGTTCCAGCGTTCCGGGTCGTTGAGGGGGAGGGTCAGGCTGGCCAGGGGGCGGCGCGGAGCCGGTTGAACGCGTCCTGGAGATGTTGGGCCCAGGGCCAGTCCCGGTCGAGCTGCAGCTGCCAGCTGCGGCCGGTGCGGACGAGTTTGGCGGCCACGGCGCAGATGCGGTAGCGGGGTGTTTCTATACGCCCTTTGGCGTGACGTTCTTCGGCACGAGGGTGTGACCTCCATTGCAACCCGCTTTACCGTTTCTATACGCCCTTTGGCGTGACGTTCTTCGGCACTGGCGGTCACGCCAAGTCCGAGATGATCTCGGCCGTGACGGTTTCTATACGCCCTTTGGCGTACGTTCTTCGGCACACAGGGTGGTTGGGCCCGCCGGCGCGGCCCACAACCGCGTCGAGCTGTTGTTCGGAGTTGTGGACACCGAGCTCCGGCGCGTTCAGGTTCTCTTCAACCAGCTCGAAGCCCCCGAGACGCTTGAGTTCGATGACCTCGTGGGACTGGGCGTCTCCATGGCCGTTCAACGTATGCGGACGATGCAGCAACGAGAACCCCAGAGACTTCAGGGCCATCCGAGACGACCCGGACAATCGGCATCGGGAGGCGAGCTTCCACACCCAGCTCCTCTTCAAGGCGATGTGGGAGGCCGCCGACGTCCTGACAACGCGGCAGATCGAGGTCTGGCACGACCCGCAAGGGCGATTCATGACCTGCGACGCTCCCGTGCTGGTCCCGTTTCGACACAACGTAGGGCTGAGCTTGACGGCTTCGCCGTACATCATCTGGCCGGTCGGCCCGCACCGAACCGTCGCTCTCAGCAACGACCCGCAGGGCGAAAAGGCCGTCATACGCAAGGCCAGCGGAAAGCTCGTCGGCATGGTTCGGCAGGGCGTCGAACAGGGGCGAGAGCGGATGATCTTCGCCAGCGAGGAGCAGCGAGAGAGGCTGCCGCAGGGCAAGAAGTTTCGTCGCCGCGCCCAAGTGCGGCTGCGGTGCTCAGACCGTTCGCCAAGCGGCGAGTACGTTCCACCCCCAGCGTGCTGCGTCGAGTGTCGCGACACCTTCGCGGCCGGCCCCGACGTTGCGCTCTGCAATCAGGGCTTGCACTCACCAGCCCCCGACATGTGGTTGCACGTATGACGAGTCAGCTTTGGGTTGGCCCTCCACCCACGAGCGGTCTTGTCAGATCCGCGCTAGGGCCGACTGTGACATGCACAAGTTGCCAAACCGTGCGGAAACGCGGAATCGGCGCGGTCGCTGCGGCCGAGCAGAACCGTCACAACAGTGACTGCCATCGCCGCGGCCCAGCGAAAACCGCCGGGCGTCGGGGGACGCCGTAACATGACCACCGGCAGCCGTCCATAAGACCGGTACCGCTGGTCAGGTCACCCCATTGCCATGCCGGCCAGGTGCGCGGCGACGCTGTGGGCGGCGTGCCGGTCGAGGTTGGCTCGGGCCATGTCGTAGCGCGCCACACCGCCGGCGCAGCCGGCGACGGAACGAACGGACTCGGAGACCCCCTGGCGCTAGCTAGAGACAGGACCCGGCAGATGAACGAAGGCCCACGCAGCTGATGGCGAGGGCGCGAAAGCAGGGCGTTGACCCCGACCTTGTCAGCCCTACTCCTTACAGTCGATGGCGTGAAGATCCAAGGGCGTGAGGTGTGGACCCTGTCCGAGCGTCTCGGCGGGGGCGGGTTCGGCCAGGTGTTCCGTGCGGTGTCCGATGACGGACAACTGGCCGCGGCCAAGCTCGTGCCCAAGGCCCCGGGGGCCCAGCGCGAGTTGCTTTTCGAGCAGCTGAGCGACGTGCCCAACGTAGTGCCGATCATCGACACCGCCGAGACGGTCGACGCGTGGGTGCTTGTCATGCCGCTGGCTGAGCGGTCGCTCGCCGACGAGATGGACCAACGCGGCCTGCCGCCTCTCGACCAGGCGCTCGTCGTCCTCATCGAGATCGCCAATGCGCTTGCCGCCCTCGAAGGCAACGTCGTGCATCGCGATCTCAAGCCGCAGAACGTCCTGCTGCTCGAGGGGCGCTGGTGTCTGGCCGACTTCGGCATCGCTCGGTACGCGGAGGCGTCAACAGCGCCGGACACGCGCAAGTTCGCCATGTCGATGCCGTACGCGGCGCCGGAGAGGTGGCGCGGCGAGCGAGCGACCGCTGCTGCGGATGTGTACTCGCTGGGTGTGATGGCTCACGAGGTGCTTGCAGGTGCCCTCCCGTTCTCAGGCCCAAGCGACCACGAGTTCCGGGAGCAGCACCTACACGCCGATCCGCCGTCGCTGCAAGGCGCGACGACGCGACTGACCGCTCTCATCGAGGAGTGCCTGTTCAAGGCGCCGCAGTCCCGGCCAACACCGACGAACCTGCTCGCGCGGCTCGCCAAGGCCGGTGACGTGAGTCGACTACCCGGAGCGAGCAGCCTGGCGGCAGCGAATCAGGCGGCCGTAGCACGAGCAGGAGAAGCTGCGGCTGGGCAATCGCGGCAGCGGACCGAGCAAGAGCGCCGGGCGGAGTTGGCGACCGCTGCGCACGCGCAGCTGAAGGCGATCAGCGCGGAGCTGCTCGACGTCCTCACCACCGAGGCGCCGGCCGCTGCGGTCACTCACATGCCCGCTCGCGGCTGGAAGGCGACTCTCGAAGCAGCAGCGATCGGGCTGTCTCAGCCCGCCGCGCAGCCACAGCCCGACTGGGGCGGCTGGCAGGCGCCTGCAATTGACGTGATCAGCCACGCCACGATCTCCATCGTCTTCTCACCGGACCGGTTCGGCTACGAGGGGCGAAGTCACTCGCTCTGGTACTGCGACGCGAAGCAGGAGGGTGAGTACGGTTGGTTCGAGACGGCCTTCATGCACACGCCTCTAACCCGCCGGCAGGCGAACGGCCAGGACCCGTTCGCGCTGTTGCCTAGTGAGGCGTCGGCGAAGGCTCTCTGGTCGGGTATGGCCGAGTACCAGGTCGCCTGGCCGTTCACCCGGCTCGTCGTCGGGGAGCTCGAGGAGCTCGTCGATCGCTGGCTTGGCTGGTTTGCAGCAGCGACGCAGGGCGCGCTGCACCGCCCGTCGACGATGGCTGAGCAGCAGCCGGTGGGCAGCTGGCGGCGCTGAAGCGGCACGCTCTCGCCCGAGGCGCAGATCGGTGGCTGATATGAGGGTTCCGCTCAAGCTCGTTGCCCGTAGCCGGGGACAGGTACGACGTCCGCTTCTCGGCATGAGCGCGCGCGTGGGTCGCTCCGCGCGTTGAACCGAGTGGACATAAGACCGGTGTCGTTTGTCAGTCAACCAATTGCCATGCCGGCCAGGTACGCGGCGACGCTGTGGGCGGCGTGCCGGTCGAGGTTGGCTCGGGCCATGTCATAGCGGATGGTGGTGCGGGCGTCGGCGTGGCGCATCGCGTACTGCATGTCCCGCAGCGACACGCCGCTGATCAATCCGGCCGTGCAGAAGGTCCGGCGCAGCGTGTGCGGGCTGACCGGGCTGGTCACGCCCGCCTCGCGCACGACCCGGGCGAGCAGCCGGCTCGCCGCTCCGCGGGTGAGGGCCTTGCCTTTCGCCGAGAGCAGGATCGGCCCGTGGGTACGACCCTCGGTGGCGGCCTTGACCGCGCGGAGCACCGGGATGGGCAGCGGGATCTCGGCCGGCTTGGCGCCCTTGCCGACCACGCGCAGGAGCTCGTAGCCGCCGGCGTAGCGCAGATCTGTGACGTGTGCGTTGCAGGCCTCGCTGACGCGCAGGCCCAGCATGCCGAGCAGCGCGACAAGCGCGTGGGCGGTGTCGCCGTGCCGGCGGGCGGCGCTGAGCACGGCGGCGAACTCCAGCGGGTGCAGCACGGTGCGATGCTGCCCTTCCCACGGCACGCGCGGCCGGGTCACCGCCAAGCTCGGGTTGGTCGCGACAAGCTCGTCGATCACGGCGTACTTGAACATGCCCGCGACTGTCGACAGGCGGCGGCTGACCGTGGCCGGGGCGTAGCCGCGCTGCTCCAGCTCCCGCAGGTACAGCTCGAGGTGCGGCCGCCTGACGGCCAGCGGCTCAACCTGGTGATCGGCGCACCACTGCCAGAAGCACCGCAGGTCACGGCGGTAGGCACTCAAGGTGGGCTCTCGGTAGCGGGCCAGGAAGCCGGCCACAGCGACGTCCGACGGTTCCATGCGGGTGACGGGCAGGGTAGCGGCCATGACGGTCCCTTCCAGAGGAGCCTTCTCCGTGAGAGATCCGGCCTTCACCTCGACACACAGCGCGACACCGTCGACAACGAACAGCAGGTCCGACTCGAACTGCTTGGTCCGAACCCGCGTCCGGTCGGCGTCCCTGCCCAGGCTGGCCATGTCGTCGTTCTGGACCGGGCCGATGTACTGCTGTCCGGTCCAGCGGGGCGCGGCTCCGGCGAGGAGCTCGCTGAGGGCGGCAGCTGCCTTCGACTCGGAGAACGAAGCCCGGCGCTTGTCGTACTTGGGCCACGCCTTGCCTGCGATGCCTTGGTTTCCGGCGGCCGCGACGAGCCCACGCTCGATGTCACGGCGCAGATCGTCTTCGCCCAGGAACCCGTTGAGGATGAGGTACACGCCGTCGTCCGCGATGGACCCCCAAGGCGCCGGACGCTCTCCCTGGGCGAACTTGACAATAGGGTTCGCTTGGCCTATTGCCGGCCGGGAGGTGCTGAAGAACTCGAGGACTGCCTTCGCGGTCGGCTCCTCGATCCCGGCACCCTTGGCGGCGTCGACGGCCGACACCGCCCCGAACAGCCGGCACTCGTTCAGCATCAGGTTGATGTCGCGCCGGAAGGCGTCAGCGTTGATGTCGTCAGTGCCCGTACCCGACTGCACGATCTCCCCGACGCGGTCACGCGCCCCGAAGAACCGGTGGTTCAGCAGCGCCGCCGACGCTTCGCGCGCCGACCGAATGTCTTCGAGAGTGAACCCGAGCGCGCTCTTCATGACGGTGGAAACGATCGGGTCGCCCAAGAGCCCGGTGTTCAGTGTTCCTTCGCGATCGACGCGTACTTTCGTCCGCGCACCGACAGCTCGTAGCCCATGAACTCCCCCGCGAGAGCGCCGAGCGGCTGATCGACACGGCGGCCTTGTACGACGGCGCGTGTATGGCTGGCCCTCACGATGTCGCCTGCTAGACCCAGCGCCTTCCCGAGGTCGGGCTGACCGGAGTTCTCTCCCGTCAACGGGTGCCGAGGCAGCCCCACGCCCAGGAGCGTCAGTGCGATGACGTCCTGGGCCGCCTGGGAGGTCTC
>JADGPN010000276.1 GCA_017882465.1 Solirubrobacteraceae bacterium | reverse complement strand
CGATCACCTGAACGACCGCGAGCTTGAGGTGCTGAAGCTGGTCGCGGTCGGGCACACCAGCATGGAGATCGGGCGTCAGCTCAATCTCAGCGTGCGTACCGTTGAAAACCACCGCTCGCGGATCCTGAGAAAGACCCGGCGCAGCTTGCGAGCCGAACTGGTCGCCTACGCGCGCGAGTACGGCATCGTTGACTAGCGATACCCGCTACCTGGCGGCAGGACCCGCACTCGCACCTCGCGGCGATGCGCTGGGAGCAGGGCCCGACGGCGCGGCGGACGGCCTCATGGCCGTTCCGCGGGGTGGGCGCACCGACCGCACCAAGGGCCTCACTCAAGTGGGTACCCCGTTTGCCGTCAACTGCGTGCCCAATCGTTTCCACGAGCCAAAGCACGCCGGGGGAACGCCGCTGTCTTCGCGTCGTGCGAGCCGCACGCGGCCACGTCTGGTTCAGGGCGCTGTGCTGGCCCGCCCACGCGCTGCGTACGACAGAACCGTGGTCCAGGGAAACGACCGGATACGCGCTTGCCCTCAGCAGTCTGCTCGGCGTGGTGCCGAAGTTCTCAAGGCCGCGGATGAAGTGTGCGCAGCCGTCTGCAGGCGCCGTAGCTCGGCGGCGGACGGCGCTTTCAGCTGCGTCACGCTCCTGCCAGAGCCGAGTGGGTGTGCCGGGTGCGAGACCTGGGATGATCGTGGTGGTGCGTGGTGATGAGGAGCTTGCTGGCAGGGCGGCGGACCTGGCCGGGCGACTCCCGGAGTCGTAGGATCGCGTCAGAAACGCGTCGCGGGGTCCCTCGGACCGGCCCCGGTCTGCCTTCGTTCCATCCGCTCGCCGGGCGTTCAGACGGCGTTAGGCAGCGATCGCCGACGAGACACGCCGGCGACCCCCGGTCGCGAATGGTGTGTCCCCCGTGCGCGCCCCGAAGTCCTCTCGCCTCGGGGTCATGGTCTTCGAAGCCCTTCCCGTCCCTTCTGTTGGCTCCGCGCCCAAGAATGAGAGCTGGAACCCCCGCTCGGTCACTCGATGGGGACGCATCCACCGAGCCGGTGGGGTAAAGCCCGTGGAAGCACCGCACCGGCCCCGCAGTCAAAACCTGCAACCCAAGCCTCTCGCCTCGTAGCGCAAATTGCGCCGTCGGTGGCATCCGGGCTCGAGATGAGAATCCTGGCCGCAGGGCCAGCTCACTAGCGAATGTACTCCTATCGCGGGCGTTTATGTGAACCAGACCTCAAAAGTCTGCTGGACTCGTCCGCGGGCATCGACTAATTCCTCGCTCGCGGGCGGGCGCGTCTGGCACGGAGCTTGGCCGTCGCGGAAGCATTGCACGATGCGGCCGCTGATCAGCCGACCCGCGCCCGGTCGCTGACGATTGGAAGGTTGCTCGTTCGCGGCCTCAAGCCGATCCACCGCCGAGGCGATGTCGCTAGGGGCGGTTGGGTCGACCAGCGGCTGGGCACACAATCCGGCCGCCGGCACGGCGCGCCATTCGACTTCTCCTTCGCGGCGTGCGACGCGAGGTCGCACGCGGCAAAGCGGGTGTCTCCACGGCGTCGGCGCCGGCCGCTCCTTCTGGGCGAAGGCGATCGTGCGCTGCAGCGCAGATCCCGACCGGTCTGGGCGATCGCTTCGTCGCCAAAGCGATCGCCCGACGGCGCGCCGTGCGGGAGGGGAAAGCGATAGTGCGGACCGCGGCGGCGGCACGCTCGAGATTGGGCGGATGCGATCGTCCGAGGGCGCGCCGATCGGCCCAGTTCCGGACGCCTGCCTCGTCGCCAACGCGATCGTTGGCTCGGCGAGGCCGCGGCGAACAAAGCAGTCGTCCGCGGCGGCGCTGACCGGCGGCTGCTGATGGGCGAATGCAGGAGCGGCCAAGGTCCGGCCGATCGTTAGCTGGCCGCCCGCGCGGACTCGACCATCAGCAAGCGCTGATCGGTCTCGCGCGATGTCACGCCAGCGCTTGCTCCACCGCTTGGGAACCTGCTATCGCCAGGACGCGGCAGCTCTCGCAATCGTCGCTGAGCGGACTCGTGACCGCCGGCTGGCAGACCGCCCCTATTGCTCAGGAACAGGACAGCTGGTCCATCGCTGCCGCATGACCCGGTAAACCAGCGGTCCGCGGGTCGGTAGTCCGGGCACCGACTTCTGCGAGCTGCTAGTGAAGAACACTCGCTCGAAGCCGTCCTCGGTTCTGCGCGCGGTGGCCGAGGTGGGGGTAGAGGCCACGTTTTCGATGAGTAGGTGGTCGCGGTTGCGGATCAGCACGATGACTCCGATGACGTGATCCTCGCGACGAATGCCTGTCGCTGGCGGATCCTTGCCGCGTAGTCATCGTTCATCGGTGCGGGACGGCGGCCGATGCGCCCGACGTAGACGCCGTAGGCAGCAGCGACGATCTCGCGAATGCGCGCGTCGTCGCCTTCAACGGGCCTCCGCTCGCGGATCTGCATCGCTGCAGAGTCGCATGGCGATCGCGGTGGCAGCTACGCTTGAGCAGGAGCGGGCGAGCGTGAGCCGAGTGGTCAACATCCTGCATGTAGAGACGAATCTCGGGTTGCGCCCGGGCGGGGTGGAGCGCCTCGGTGCCGCGCTCCTAGGCCTCGGGCTCGCCGAGCGGGTGAGCGCAACGAGCGTCGACACGCTGCGCGCCGCACCGTTTGTTGAGACCCGCGATCCCGCGTATGGGACGCGCAACCTCCAGGCTATCGCGCAACTGGCCGTGGATCAGGCCGACCGGATTGGGCAGATAGTCGACTCCGGCGCCTTCCCGCTCGTCCTCGGCGGCGATGACAGTGTGCTCCTCGGCTGCCTGCTTGCCCTTCGTCGGCGCGGCTCGCCCGGACTTGTCTTCATCGACGGTCACACTGACTTCTGGGACCTCCCAAACGCGCTCGTCGGAGAGTTCTCCGAAAGCGACCTGTGGGTCGCGACCGGCCACGGCCCCGAGGTCGTCGCCGACCTGGAGGGAAGGCGTCCGCTGGTCGACTCTCGGGCCTGCGTCGTTTACGGGCACCGCGATCGCCAGGAGCAACTCGAAGAGCGAAGCGAGGACGTCTACCGCGAGCCGATGCTCGTGCGTGGCCTTGGCGAACTGCGCGCTGCCGGAATGAGGGATGCCGGCAACCACGCCGTGGGGTTCCTCGCCGCCGCCCAGATCGCCGGCGCCTGGCTGCACATCGACGCCGACTGCCTCGACGACGCGCTGATGCCGGCGGTCGACTGGCGAACCGCGGGCGGGTTGACCGAAGACGAGCTCGTCGAACTCGCGCGCATCGTGCTCGGCAGCGGGCTGGTGCTCGGAATGGACGTCACGATCTACAACCCTGGTCTGGATAGCGATGACCTTGCCGCCGGGCGGGTACTCGCTGGAGCGATCGAGCAGATCCTTCGCTAGGCCGCCTGGCCGCGTAAAAGCAGCGTCCGCTCTCGGGCACCGTTCTCGCTGGCTAGCCGCGCGTGCGCTTCGTGCCGGAAATAGGCTCACGAACTAGCCCAATCGAGATTGCCCGGTCGGCTCGCGGTAGAGCGGTAGCCGACTACCCGAACGATGCAGCGTGCTTTGGCCCAGTCACTTGCTTGAAGCTCTCGCCTATGCGCTGTACGTCCTGGAACTCGTCGATATAGATATAGAGCACGAGTCGCGTTTTATCGGCGGCGGCGGGAGCGCGAGCGCGTAGTCCATGTGCGCGACTGGGTCATCGGGCAGCCGCGGCAGAATGCTGATGTCGATGCCGTTCATCTCCCCCGCGCAGCGAATCGCCGCGGAGAGCGACAGGCTGGGCCGGTTCGGCTAGTCGAGAACGGGCGCGCCCGCGGACCTCGACGCCCGACGGCCGTGTCAGCGTCTTCGGGTGGTTACCCCGCCCGGCCGTCCTGGCCGGACGGGGCGTGCGGCCGGGTTGGGGGCGCTAGCCAGGCCGCGTCGGGACGCCGCGTAAACAGGGCGCCCACGGGTAAAGAACGGCGCGATGCGCCGCGCGCTTGCGGCCGGCTGCAACCGCAACCGCCGAAGACCGAGCTGCAGGGGCTCTCAGACCACACCGGCCTTGAGATCACCGTCTGCCACTTCCCGCCCGGTACCAGCGTGGAACAAAATCGAGCATCGCCTGTTCAGCTTCATCTCCCGCAACTGGGGCGGCCAGCCGCTGATCTCCTACGAGGTCATCGTCAACCTGATCTCCGCGACCACCCCCAGCACCGGGCTGGAGGTCTACGCCCGTCTCGACAAGAACGACTGCCCCAAGGTCGAGGTCACCGACGCCGAACTGGCCGCAGTGAACCTCACGCGCGACCCGTTCCACGGCGAGTGGAACTACTCGATCAGCCCATCAAACAATTGATCGCCGGTTCCTAGAGTTAGAGTCGGCCGGCGCGATCCGCGGTCGTCGCGCAGCCAGGATCGAGCGTATGCTGGATCGGTCTGAGACGAATCGAGTTTGCGGTTGGCCGAGGAGGCTGTGATGGAAGATGCTGTGATCGTGAGCGCCGTGCGGACGCCGGTGGGTAGCTTCGGTGGGCAGTTCAAGGATGTCGCCGCCACGGACCTGGGCGCGCACGTTGTCCGCGCCGCGCTCGAGCGTGTAGCGATCGCCGGCGAGGAAGTGGACGAGGTCGTGCTCGGCTGCGTCCTGCAGGCGGGGCTCGGACAGAACCCGGCGCGCCAGGTCGCGATCGGCGCGGGTCTCCCGAAGGAGGTGCCCGCGACGACGATCAACATGGTCTGTGGATCGGGCCTGAAGGCGGTCGCGATCGCCTCGCAGATGATCCGCGCGGGTGACGTGCACATAGTCGTAGCGGGCGGGATGGAGAACATGACACGCGCTCCGTATCTGATCCCGTCCGGGCGCTTCGGCGCGCGGATGGGTGATGCCGAACTGATCGACTCGATGGTCCACGACGGCCTCTGGGATGCGTTCAACGCGATCCACATGGGCATCACCGCGGAGAACCTCGCCGAGCAATACGGCATCAGCCGGGAGGAGCAGGACGAGTTCGCCGCCCGCAGCCAGCAGAAGGCGGAGCGCGCTGGCTCTGAGGGAGCCTTCGCAGACGAGATCGTGCCGATCGCGGTGCCCGCGAAGGGTGGCACACGGATGGTCGACATTGACGAGGCTCCGCGGGCGGGGACGACCCGCGACTCGCTGGGGAAGCTGCGCGCGGCGTTTCGCCGCGACGGTGGCACGGTGACCGCAGGCAACGCCTCGGGGATCAATGATGGGGCGGCGGCGATCGTCGTGATGTCCGCGAGCAAGGCCGATGAGCGCGGTCTGCGGCCGTTCGGGACGGTTGAGAGCTATGCCTCGGTCGGGGTCGAACCGAAGATCATGGGCATCGGCCCGGTGCCAGCGGTTCGCAAAGCGCTCGCGCGGGCCGGGATTGAGCTGGGCGAAGTCGATCTCTTCGAGCTCAACGAGGCGTTCGCGGCGCAGTCACTTGCCGTGCTCAGGGAACTGGACATCGAGCCCGAACGGATCAACCCCCATGGTGGCGCGATCGCGCTCGGGCACCCGATCGGAGCCAGCGGCGGTCGGATCCTCGTCACCCTTGTGCACGAGATGCGCCGCCGCGACTCAGCACGCGGCATCGCCGCGCTCTGCGTCGGCGGTGGTCAAGGGCAAGCGGTGATCATCCGCAACGGCGACGACCAGTAGCGCCGCGCGGGTACGACCAGGCAG
>JADGPN010000275.1 GCA_017882465.1 Solirubrobacteraceae bacterium | reverse complement strand
CGCGCTCATCGCCGTGAGCTAAGCACACGGCGCGCACGGAGGCCAGGACAACCCCCGGACAGATCCTGCCGCCGCCGCACCTCTTGATCACATCGAGCCGCGGCCCCACGACCGGCGACGAAACTCATCCCGCCCAGACCACGCGAATCCACAAGCCATCCCTTCTACTGCGGCCGGCCAGAAACGAGAAGGCGCCGCGTCGGCGTGCGGAGGCGCCGCAGTCGGGTTCGTCGATCTGAAACCGGCAGTCCGAGGACCCGCGGCGGACACGGATCTCGGCGAGGACCGCGGCTCCGAGCGCGGCGGTTCGCACGATCGCACTGGTCTGCCGGCCGGTGCGCGAGCGGACGAGCGCTACGGCGATACGATCGCGCCGATCGGCGCGTCGGCTTGTCCACGCATGGGCGTTCAGAGATGGGGGGCTTCGAGCGTGGGGTGCCGGTAAGGTGCCGGGCAGATGAGCTGCGTGGGGATCCTCGGCACCGGCGCGATGGGCAGCGGTTTTGCGGAGCGGCTGCTGGCCTGCGGGCACCGGGTGCGTGTCTGGAACCGCACTCGCGCGGCGGTGGATCCGTTGGTCGCGCTCGGCGCCGCCGCGGCGCAGTCGCCGGCCGAGGTGGCTGCTGAGTCGGACTTCGTGATCACGAGCGTCAGTGACGCGGTCGCCCTGCGGGCCGTCAGCGAGGGAGCACAGGGGTTTGCCGCTGGAGCGCATCCGGGGCTGATCGCGCTGGAGATGTCGACGGTCGGACCGGACGCGATCCGCGCGCTGCGCGAGACGCTGCCCGCGTCCAACGCGCTGCTTGACGCTCCCGTGCACGGTCCGCCGGACTCGGCTCGTGCCGGCTCGTTGGTGATTTTCGTCGGTGGCGATGCGGACGTGCTCGAGCAGGCCCGGCCGGTGGTCGAGTTGCTTGGTTCGGTGCTGCATATCGGACCGCTGGGATCAGCGGCCGGCGCGAAGCTGATCGTGCAAACGACGCTGGTCGGCACGCTGGCGCTGCTGGGCGAGGCGCTCGCGCTGGCGGAGGCGTTGGGGGTGCCACGCGAGGCGATGTTCGACGTTCTTGCCCAGACGCCGCTGGCGGCGCAGGCGCAGCGTCGACGACCGATGGTCGAGTCGGGCGATTATTCAGCGCGCTTTCGCCTATCGCTTGCGCGCAAGGACATGGACTTGGTGGCCGAGACTGCGCAGCGCGCCGGGCTGCACCTGCGACTCGATGAGGCGGGACGCCGCTGGCTGCTGGACGCCGAGGACGACGGCCGCGGCCACCAGGACTACACGGCGATCATTGCGACGATCCAAGAGCGCGCGCGAACGGCTCCCACCGCAGAATCCGAGGGCGCCCCAGGCGCGTGACGATCGGGCGCCGGCGGCTGCTCTGACGGAGGATGCCGTCGTCCCGCTGTGAACCTCCTCAGTAGCCAGCCCCGATCGTCGCCGATAGGAGGGCGCCCACGATGGCGGGCAGAATCGGCCGAATGCCTACGTACGCGCGGGTACGAGCGATCGGCGAGCCGGCCGTCAGCGGGATCCGATCTGACGATTCTTAAGCGCTCGCTGATCAACAAGTGTGGGATTTCGAGGCGTTATGGAAAGGGGATTTGGCGCGGGTAGGGAATGAAGGTGGCGTGCCAGAACCTGACCGATTGGCTGCCGCGCTTGATCGTGTGGCGGAGGCGAAGGTTGCGGAGCGCTGGCGTCTGTTCGGCGCGGAGTGTGACGAGCGCCGCCGACGGTTGTGGGCGGCGAGCGAGGCCAAGACGCACGGGCCGGGTGGGGTGGCGCTGCTGGCGCGTGTGACAGGGCTCTCGGAGGAGACCGTCCGGCGCGGGCTGGTCGAGGTTGAGTCCGGCGAGCGGCTCGAACGCGGGCAGGTACGCCGGTCCGGTGGTGGCCGTCGGCGGGTGATCGAGACCGATCCGTCGGTCGTTGAGGATCTGGATCGGCTGATCGACCCGGCCACGCGCGGGGATCCCGAGTCGCCGCTGCGGTGGACGTCTAAGAGCCTGGGGAAGCTGCGCACGGCGCTGGTCGGGATGGGACATGAGATCTCCGAGCGGACGCTCGGGAAGCTTCTGAAGGCCCAGGGGTTTCGGCTTCAAGCCAACCAGAAGACGCGGGAGGGCTCCCAGCATCCCGACCGCGACGCCCAGTTTGAGCACATCAACGAGACGGTCAAGACGGCGCTGGCCGAGGGGCAGCCGGTGATCTCGATCGACTGCAAACACAAGGAGCTGGTGGGCGACTACAAGAACGGCGGGCGCGAGTGGGAGCCCTCGGGCAAACCGGTACAGGTCCAGGGGCACGACTTCCCCACCGGGGTCCCCAAGGCCGTCCCCTACGGGGTGTACGACATCGCCAACAACGAGGGGTATGTGTCGGTCGGTCTTTCGGTGGAAACGGCCGAGTTCTCCGTGGCCAGCATCCGGGCATGGTGGGAACACCTCGGCCGCGATAGGTTCCCCAACGCCAACCGGCTGACGATCACCGCCGACTGCGGCGGCGGCAACAGCCCACGCGTGCATCTCTGGAAGGTCTGCCTGCAGAAGCTCGCCGACGAGGCCGGGCTTGAGCTCGAGCTCTGCCACTTTCCGCCGGGGACCTCGAAGTGGAACAAAGTCGAGCACCGGCTGTTCTCGTTCATCAGCCTCAACTGGCGCGGCCGGCCGCTGGAGAGCTACGAGGTGACCCTCGACCTGATCGCCTCGACCACCACCAGCACTGGGCTGAAGGTCTACGCCCGCCTGGACCCGACGATCTACACCAAAGGCAGCAAGGTCACCAAGGACCAGATCGCCGCGGTCAACATCACCGGACACGACTGGCACCCAGAGTGGAACTACCGAATCACCCCAACCGGTCAGTCATCGTGACCCGATCCACAGTTATTGATCCGTGAGCCCTAAGTCGCCAAGGCGATGGCGCGCTTCGGCGTCAGCTCGATGACGAATGCGATCGCGCGATCGACGGCCTCCGCGGAGCCGAGGGCGCGTTGCGTGACGCTGCTCGCTCGCAGGGAAGGGGAAGCGATCGGTCCGGCCGGATCGTCGATCTTATCCAGCTCCACGAGCCGTCGGCGGTCGGTCCAATCTAGGAGAGCGGGAACCTGAAACGAGTGGTCACGATGACGGCGTCTCGAAACCAGTGGGCGCCGTCTTTGTGGGCGGGCGCCCCACAGGTGGTTTGGAGATAGTGGAGGTCGGGTCCGACGGGATGGCCGAACAGGCGAAACTGCGGCTCGCTGCTGAAGCCATAGACATCACTGATGGTGTACGTCAGCCTGCCGCTGGTTTGGCCCGTCCGATCGGGCTGCGCCGGGAGATATGCCCTGCCCACGCCACGTATCGAGAGACCCTGCGTTCCACGGAATGACAGATAGAGATCTGGATCACGCGCGAGGCTGTCAAAGCTCGGACGGACAGCGAGGAGAAAGCCGCGGTCAAGCGTGATGTGAGCCGGTGCCTCGCCGCGGTCGCCCGATGCGAAGGGCGCGAGCTGCTTGTTCAGCTCGGCCTTGACAGCCCGGTTCAGTCTCTGGAACGAAGCGCTCCTAGCGATCAGCCCGGCGATTCGGCTGGTCGGGCCGAAGGTGACCGGGGTGCCGCGCCCGCTCAGGAAATGCTGCATCAACGCTGCCCCGTCGGGCGCGCCGAGCACCGCAGCGCCTTCAGCGACCTCGTTTGCCTCCTCGACTGCCCGCAGGTACTGAGCGCGCGCGCAGCTCTGGCCGCTGGGGTCGCCCTGCGCCTGATCTGAGTTCGCATTTGAGCTGCTGTTCTGGATTGGTGTGCCGCCGTATACCGCGAAACGGCGGCAGTGGATGCGCGCGCATCCGTGATCGACGGGCTCGGCGTGGTTGACTCGGAGTTCGGGCCGGTGTGCCGGCAGCTGCCGTGCGCGTCGCGTGGGAGTGCGAGAGACGCCAGAGCAGCCGGTAAACCCGACGAGACACCCCAGGACGCAAGCAACTACCAGCGGGAGCCTCAGTTTGGGGTTCGGGTACCAGTCGGAGATCCCTTCGAAGCTATCGACCGGTGGTCGTCCGGGTCGTCGAGGTCGGCCGACTGACGCTGAGCTCCGGCGGCTCGTCGACCGTCCATGACGCCGGATCGCTCGCCAGGGTCGTGGTGAGCGCGATCAAATAACGGCCAGTGTTGTCCACCACCGTCGTGCCAAAGAACTGCGTAACTTCAATGTCCGCCTGCAGGGGACCGACGTCCACCATCGTGGTGGGCCGGATGACCGATCGAGGAGTTCGCGTCAACCTTCTGGCTGCCTGGAGCCCGCGGCTGAGCTAGACGCGCTCTTGAGACCTCGTCTGCGCCGCCGTGAGCGCCCGGCGATCGCTTCTGTCACAGGGTCAGCTTCAGACCTGTGAGCGCATTGGCGACAAGGGACTCGCGTGGCTTTCGGTCGAGGGGCTGCCGGGTGTCGGGGTCGCTTCGGGGTTAGGCGCCGGCGGCCCTTATGCTCGGACGATGTCCGTCGCCGCCCGTCAGTTGCTGCCGTTCGCGGTGCAGACGTACGTCCGTGACCTGGAGGGCCTGTACGAGCCGTGGGCGGCGGCGCCTGTCCCCGCGCCCGAGCTGCTCGTGCTGGGCGACGAGCTCGCCGGCGAGCTCGGCGCCGACCCCGACGCGCTGCGCAGTCGCGACGGTATCGCGCTGCTGCTTGGGACCGGCGCTCCCGGCGGGCTGCCCACGGTTGCTCAGGGCTATGCCGGCCACCAGTTCGGCGGCTGGTCGCCGCGGCTCGGCGACGGGCGCGCGCTGCTCCTCGGCGAGGTCCTCGACGTGGATGGGCGCCGACGGGACGTTCACCTGAAGGGCTCAGGCCGCACCCCGTTCGCGCGCGGTGGGGATGGACGCGCGGCGGTCGGCCCGATGCTCCGTGAGCACCTTGTCGGCGAGGCGATGCACGCGCTCGGGATTCCGACGACCCGTGCGCTGGCCGTCGTGGCCACCGGCGAGCCGGTTCGCCGGGAGACTCTTCTGCCCGGCGCTGTCCTGGCGCGCGTCGCCGCCAGCCACCTGCGGGTGGGGACCTTCCAATACGTGGCCGTCACCCTCGGAGACCTCGATCTCCTGCGACGCTTGACCAGTCACGCGATCGCCCGTCACCACCCGGCGGCGGCCGCAGCCGAAGTTCCGGCCGTGGCGCTGCTCGACGCCGTCGCTGCCGCGCAGGCCGACCTCGTCGCGAAGTGGATGCTCGTCGGTTTCGTGCACGGCGTGATGAACACCGACAACATGACGATCTCCGGGGAGAGCATCGACTACGGCCCATGCGCGTTCATGGACGCCTATGACCCCGAGACGGTGTTCAGCTCGATCGACCATGCCGGCCGCTACGCCTACGGCGCCCAGCCCGAGATCGCCCGGTGGAACCTCGCCCGCCTGGCCCAGTCGCTGCTGCCGCTCGTTGACCCGGGCGACCAGCAGACCGCCGTCGCGGCGTCGATGGCCGTCCTCGAGGCGTTCCCGGACCGCTTCCTCGCCGCGTGGCGCGACGGGATGCACGCAAAGCTCGGCCTCCCCGCCGGGGCCGCCGAGCACGAGGCGATCATCGACGGGCTGCTCACCCTGCTGCACGAGGAGGAGGTCGACTGGACCTCGGCGTTCCGCGCCCTCGCCCGCGTCGCTCGGGGCGACGCGGACGCGCTCGCCGCC
>JADGPN010000274.1 GCA_017882465.1 Solirubrobacteraceae bacterium | reverse complement strand
GCCCGACGATCTCTGGATACGCGCCTCAGAACCCGAGTAGCAGCACGAGCGCAGTCGATCGGTCTGCGACCGCGACCGTGGCGCTCCGCTGCCGAGGCCCACGGTCCGCGTGTTGCGCGTCGCACGCGCGGGGTGTTTCGATGCCGACGACATACCTGAAGTCCACAGGAACCCCGTTGCTCTGCGCCCGAGCCGCGTTGGCGCAGGACGACCGCCACGCAGATCCAGCGGAGCAGACATGACCATGAGTCAGCACCACACCGAACCAGCGATCGACACGGCGGTGGAAGATCGGGTCCTCACCGACGGCGACGTCGAGGCGATCGCGGAGGCAACGGCGGCAAGGCTCGCTGAGATCGTCAGCGCGTCGCCCGGGACGTTCGCGCTGGTCGATGCGCGGCAACTTGCGCGTGACCTTGGCGTATCCCTCGACTACGTGTATGCCCATGCGTCCGAGCTCGGCGCGATGCGCCTCGGCTCCGGGCCCAAGGCACGCATCCGCTTCGATCTCGACCGCGCGCGCCAGGCGCTTGAGGCCAGGGCAGGGAGATTCAACGGCAGGCGTCGGAGGTAGCGGGTGGCGGATCGTCGGCAGCGCTCCGCTCGTCAGGGCCGGACGCGGTGGTCTCAGGCAAACGGTCCAATGTGCTTGATCGGGCGAATGACCGTGGCAGTGCGTGTGCGACGATGAAGACTCGTGCCACGGTCCCGGTAGCGGGCGAGCGCGCCGGCACCAGCAACCGCCCGAGCGATGTCCATGCAGCGCGAGATCCAACGGAGCTTTCTCTGATGCCCCGGCCGACCCAGGGCCACGTCGTGGAGCGCCCATGGGCGGACGGCGAAACCATCAGCTACGGCGCGCAGGTGCGGGCCTACGGCCGCTACGAGAAGGTCACGTTCGGAACCAACAAGGAGGGGTGGAACCGAACGCGGGCGGAGCTCGAGACCGAGCGGATCATGCAGCAGATCGAGCGCGGGACGTGGGTTCCGCCGCGGCTCCAGCCGCGCGAGGATCGGCTCGATGAGGCGATGGCGGCGCTCGGCGTGCAGGTCGACGAAACCTTCCGTGTGTTCGCCAAGCGGTGGTGGCGGTCAAAGCAGCTGGACCTGGCCGAGAAGACGTTCGTGGACTACAGCTGGCGGCTCGCGTACCTGGAGCGGTTCTTCGGGCGCTACCGGCTGAGCGAGATCACACCCCGACTGGTCGACCGCTTCCGCGATGAGCTCGCCGAGCAGGCGCAGACGATCCGCCTGGCCGAGCAGCGGGGCAGGCCCGTGATGGAGACCGCCACCGACAAGCGCGGCCGGAGCTACGAGCGCCGGCGCCGCCCGCTCTCGAACACCTCGATCAACATGCTGATCACGCTGCTGGGGCAGATCCTCCAGCAGGCCGTCGACTACGAGTTGATCGACCGCAACCCCGTGCACGTCGGCGGGCGCGCAGCGCGGTTCCTCAAACGAGCTCGCCCGGATCGCACGTTCCTTGAGGTCGACGAGTTCCACGCCCTGCTGGATGCGGCGGACGCGCTCGAGGCGGAGGCGCCGGCGAACCGCAAGGGGCTGGGGCGGCGGGCGATGGTCGCGACGCTCGGGCTGGCCGGCTTTCGGATCGGGGAGATGATGGACCTGAAGGTCGCTCAAGTCGATCTGCAGCGCTGCCGTCTCAAGCTCGCCGACGCGAAGACCGAGGCCGGCGTGCGGGAGGTCGAGATCACGCTCTACCTGCGCGACGAGTTGCTCGCCTACGCGATGGACCGGCGGGCGCGCGGGCTGCCGCACGGGCCCTCCGACCACTTCTTCGGCACCGCGACCGGCAGGCGCCGCGACCCCGACCGCTTCCGCGACCGGATCCTGGCCCGCGCCGTCGCGCGCGCCAACGCCAACCGCGCCGAGAGCGGCCTGGCGTCGCTGCCGCCGATCACACCGCACTCGCTGCGGCGGACCTGGGCGACGTTCTGCGCGATGATCGGCCGCGATCCGAAATGGGTGGCGGCCCAGATCGGGCACGTCAACCCGAAGTTCACGTTCTCCGTCTACCAGCAGGTCGCGACCCGCCGCTACATCGACGAGCAGGGTGTGTGGGCGCTGATGCGGTTTGCCGACGAGCCCGCCGAGCGCCTGCCGAGCCGCCAGATCACTCGGCTGCAGCGGGACGACGCGCGGGGATCCTCGGGGATGGAGCAGGGCGAGTTCGACAGAGGCATCGAGAGCCTCATCGGCGGCGCCGAGGACGTGGATGGCGGCGACTGACCGGGAAGTCTCGTTTAACCCCGTGATTAACCCCGTGGCCGGAAATCCGCCGAGGGCGAACGATCAGCACCAGGCCACGCACAAGAAAACCCCGCGATTTGCGGGGCTTTCGTGAAGCGGCTGAAGGGACTCGAACCCTCGACCTTCTGCATGGCAAGCAGACGCTCTAGCCAACTGAGCTACAGCCGCGAGCGCGGACGAGTATAGCCCCGCTTCGGGGGCCTGAGCCGCGCCGCCGTCCGGCGCTACTTGTTCAGGTACTGCGCCAGTCTCGCGGCTGCCTCGGGGCCGCCGAGCTGAGCGACCAGCTCGGTCAGGACGTCGAGTTGCTGCTGGAGCTCCCGGTCCCCCTCGACGGCGACGTCATAGACGAGCTCGATCTGATCGGGCAGATTGTCGTCGGCGCCGATCTTGACGATCTGGCCCTCGACCCCGATGAAGTTGTGGATCCGTGTCATGCCTGGAGTGTGGCACCGGACTTGTTGCCGTGACGAGAAGTCTCCGCCTCCTCGCCGGCATCGTCCGGGCCCGGCCCGTCACCGTCCGGGGCCTGACGGGGATTCGGGAGGCCAATCGTCGAGATCAGGCCGAGCAGCACGAACGCCGCCGCGGTGAAGACGGCGGCGCGGGCGGCGTCGGCCAGCGCGCTCGAGGGCTCCGTGACGATCCGCTCGCCTCCCGGCCTGGCGCGCAGCTCGACGGTGGCGCTGCCACCGCTGGCGCGCACGGCCTCGGTGATCGCGGCCTGCTGAGCCGGGGGCAGGCCGGGCACCGAGCGGAGGTTGTCGCGCACGCTCGAGCCCAGCGTCGTGATCAGGACGGCCGGTGGCCCGGCATGGGCCAAGGCCTCGACACACCGATCCAAACGGCCGGCCACGCTGGTGCTTCACCCGAGGTGGCACGTCGTCGCCTCAGCGGCGTGCAGGCCGTGGTCGTCAGCGGGCGCTACGCGTTCATCGGCCAGCGGCCCACCTCGGGCACACTGATCGACGAGCAGACCGGGAAGCGGACCGTGCTCTCGGCGCCGGCCGGCTGTTCCTTCACGTACTTCGGGTTCGGCGAGACCGCGGCGCTCGGGGCCCCATGGGTGGTGGCCGCGTGCAATCCGCCTCGCCTGTATCAGCTGTACAACATCCCGGCGCGTGCGTGGACCCCGCTGAGCTCGGACCCGAGCCGGCTATTCGCGTTCAACGCCGACTGCAAGACCGGTGACCCGGAATGCGTCGCCAGCTACACCGCGGTCGGGACGAGGTGGATCGAGTTTCGGATCATCTGCGGCGATCACTGCGGGCAAGCCACCACGTACGCGTTCCAGAACATCCAGACGGGGCAGGTCCGCGACCAGCCGCCGGATTGGAAGCCCGGGGGCACCGAGATCCCGGATCTCAACTCGCCGGCCCTCACGCGCAAGCTGTGCCGGCCGCTGCGGGTGCTGAGCGGCTTCTTTGACCAGCGGTCCTACGTCCCGGCACTGGGACCGATCGCGTTCTACGGCCAGTTCGCAATCGCCCGCCAGTGGTCGGCGGGCAACGTCCGGCTGTCGACGTACGTCGAGCGCTGCGGCTCACGGGCACGCACGTCGATCGACCCGAATGGATGGCCCGTCGCCGCCAACGCGCAGACTGTGATCTGGATGACGGGCTTCGGCAACCCGATGTTCGCCGGCCTGTTTCTCCCGGCGCTCGGTCCGTTCACGCTCACACGACCGGCGCTTGGCTCCCTGCCCGCGGTGTCCGCGACTCACATCTACGCTACTCACGGGTGCCGGCGTCCTGTACGCCACCGGTGTCCCGCAGGCGCTGAAGCGGTAGTCCCACTTCGGCGGTGCCGAGTCTGCGTGCCGCCTCGGCGTACGTCGCTCCGCGCGCGCGGTCGCGTGCGCGGCGGTGCCGCGCTGACCGGTCGCGGCAGTCGCTGCGTCCGGTGCCCCGGCGCGGTCCGCGCCGGTGATCCACGATCTCGGGGGGAACGTGGTGCTGGTTTCAGTCGCCGTTCAACGTGACGATCACCGATGTCGCCGGCTCGCGGGAGCCGATCTATGCCTTCGGGTCGAAGCTGCGCGAGATCGTGCCGTTCGTGTGGCTGGCCGCCACTCACACCGTCGGGATCGCCATCTTCTCCTGCGACGGGGGAGTCACGTTCGGCATCAGTGCGGACAGCGACGAGACGCCCGACCTCGAGGTGCTTGGCCAACGGCATCGAGCAAGGGGCTGGCGGGATCGAACGAGTCCCTGCCGGTGAGCGGGGTGCCGTGCAGTGGCAGTCAGAGTGTGGGGACCCAGGCCGTGACCTTGGCGCTGCCTGCGCCCTTCTCAGTGAAGGTGATCGAGTCGCCATGGCGGGTCTTGCCCGAATACCTGACGATCCCCGCCGTCGAGGCTGCTGCGGCCGCCGGGCCGGTGGGGACGCGAGCGCTTTAGGCCGTCGTCGAGGCCAAAAGCCGTTCCGGGCCCAGCAAGAGCCGAGGCGATGAGGACAAGGATGAGAGCTGTTCCTGCGCGAGCTGGCCCGGGCTGCGCGCCGCAGCGAGAGCGAGCTGCCGCACACGGTCCTCGGGGCGGTGACGCTCGAGCTCGCGCGCCTGGACGGGCACGCTCGGGCTCTGGCCGACGGCGCCGCTGTGGCCGGCGACCCTTTCGACTCCGAGCTGGCCGCCCACCGCTCCCCTGGCGCCGCCGCGCACTGGCACCGGACGGCGCCGCGCCTGCTGCCGGCCGGGGACTTGGCGAGACGGGCTGAGCTGCTGGAGCAGCTCGCAACCGCCCGGTCGGACGCGGGACGCTTGGGCGACTGCCGGGCCACGCTGCTCGAGGCGCTTGCCCCGGCCGCGGGACGCGGCTGGCCGGAGCGTGCGCGCGCACGGAGCAGCCTCGACGCGGGCATCCAGGCCCACCAGCGACTGACTGCCGCTCTCCAGAGCGCCGAGCCGCAGATGCGCCCGGCGATCGAGCTGGAACTCGCCAGCGCGTCCCGCTTCGCGCGCGACACCGACGGCATGGGGCGTCACGCGCGGGCGGCCCGCGACGCAGGAGGCGGGATCGCCGTGAGCGCGTGCAGCCTGTCGGGACTCGGATCCCTGTGGGGCGGGCGCCCCGATCTGGCCGACGCTGAGCTGGGCGCGCGCCACGGCCGCCCGTGCCGAGGTGCAGCTCGCGCGCGGGGAGATCGCGGCGGCGCGCGCGACGGCGCAGGAGTCGATGACGCTCGCGGAGGCGTCCCATACATACCCCGCTGGAGATCCTCGAGAACCGCCTGGTGCTGGCCCGCGCGCATGCCGCAGCGGAAGATCGTCAGACCGCGGGAGGTCGCCGCGACGTTGTTTGTCTCCGAGAAGACTGTCGAGTACCACCTGTCCAACATCTACGACAAGCTCGGGCTGCCCTCGCGCCTCGAACTGGCCGGGCGGCTCACGGCGGCGTGAGCGTCGGCCGCACGG
>JADGPN010000273.1 GCA_017882465.1 Solirubrobacteraceae bacterium | reverse complement strand
GCCCTCAAGGTCATTGATTCCTCGATGGTGAGCGTCTCGCCGGACGTTGACAGAGAGGGACCGGATCAAGCCTGAGACGGTCCTGGCTACGGCCAAGGCGTCCAAGTACAAGCTCGCTCCCCCGCGTGCAGCGGCGGGAAAGGCGGCAGCGGCCGCGAAGACGACGTCGCCTGCGACACCCAGCGAAAAGACGGCGTCGGCGAACGCTGCCACGCGTCCTGCCGGCAAGCGCGCTCGCAAGAGCTGAGCAAGACACCATGGCGACTGGCACGGTGAAGTGGTTTAGCGACGAGAAGGGCTTCGGGTTCATCACTCCCGAGGATCAGTCCAAGGACTTGTTCGTCCACCATTCGGCGATCGTCGGCGGGGGCTATCGGTCGCTCGCGGAGGGCGCGAGGGTTTCCTACGAGGTTGAGGCCGGGGAGAAGGGTCCCAGGGCCGTCAACGTTCGGCTGGTGTAGCGATTCCGCTCGTCTGCCGCCCGTGACGGGTGGGCGGGCCCGCATGCTGATCGATAACAGCGCATGCCTCGGGCAATGTCTCGCCGACAGGTCGGGCGGAGCGAGGACGAGCACGCTGAGAGGAGGTGTCTGGATGGGGACGATAGGGTCGGGGCGGGGTGGTCCGCGGGAGCGGTTCGTTGTTACGGAGGCTGAGCGGCAGGTGGCTGACCTGCTGCCGATCGAGGTCGACCCGGTCCTCGCTCGCGCGACGGTCGACGCAGTGCCGCTGTGCCGTCATACCTTCGCGCTCAACCGCGCTGAGGGCATCTATACGCCCGGTGCCGCGCGCGACCATCGCTACCGCGTCTCCACACTTCCCAAGGGGCTTCGCCGGGATTAGCGTTGCTTCAGGTCGGCGCCTTCGATGGCTTCTACGCCTTCCTCACCGAACATCGGGGGACCGAGAGGGTCGTGGCGGTCGACAATGAGCAGTATCGGCTCTGGGCCGCCTCCCGGTGGGGGGTCAACCTGGAAGGCGCTGAGGGCTTCCGCGCGAACCATCGCCTGCTCGGCTCGACGGTCGAGTATCGGCGGATGGACGCGTTCGCGCTATTTATGCCCGCGACTAGTTCGTCTGGTGGGGTTCGCGGACACGGGCCTCGAGCGGCTTGCCCAGATTGCCGGCTTCTCGCGCGTCGAGTCGGTCGTCGTCGCGGAGATCGACGACCACCCGCGGCTCATGGCCCAGCTGGTCGCCTAGAACGCTCCCGGGACGGCCTTCTGCAGAACCTCTCTCAAGACGGTTGCAGCCTCGTAACCAGCACGCGCGCCCGTGGCGAGAGTTGTCGGAGTGCTCCCGCGCTACATGCCCACTTCTGTGGCTGCGCCCAGGGCTCGGGAGGCCTGGCGCTCGGGGCTGACGCGCACCACGTCCCAGACGAGGCCGGCACGCTCGAGCAGCCTGATCACCACGGCCGAGGGGTCGAGCTCGAAGCGCCGCAGTCCGTGGAAGGCGGAGGTCGGGAAGGCGTGGTGGTTGTTGTGCCAGGCCTCGCCGAGCGAGGCCAGCGAGAGCCAGGCGAGGTTGCGGGAGTGGTCGCCGGTGGTGAATCGCCGCTGTCCGAAGAAGTGGCAGAGCGAGTTGACGCTGTAGGTCACGTGATGCAGGACGAACACGCGTACCGCGCCCCCCCACAGCAGCCCGGTCAGCCCGGCGGAGACCGAGCCGCCAATCGCCACCCCGAGCCCGAATGGCACCGCGAGGCCGAGCAGCATCCACAGCAGCGAGGTTGAGTGCACGAACAGGATCACCGGGTCTGCGAGCAGGTCGGGGGCATAGCGCTGCTTCGCCGCGCGCTCGGTGTGCAGGAACAGCCAGCCGACGTGAGCGTGGGCGAGGCCGCGGAGCGCTCCTCGCCATCCGGCGCCGTGATCGACATGGGGGCTGTGGGGGTCACCGGGGCGGTCGGAGTAGGCGTGGTGTTTGCGATGGTCGGCGACCCACGAGATCACCGGTCCTTCGATCGCCGCCGAGCCGAGGGCGGCGAGCACTCCGCGCACGAACGGGCTGGTCTTGAAGCTGCGATGGGTGAGCAGCCGGTGAAAGCCGACGGTCACGCCGAGGCCGATCGGGATGTACGTGATCGCGAGCACGAGCAGGTCAGACCAGTGCAGCGACTCGTTCCAGGCCTGCCAGACGGCGACGGCCAGGAACAGGATCGGCGCGATCGTCACGACCCCGGTGATGGTGCGGTAGAGGCGCTCGTTCGTGCACGGCTGGACATCGGGCAAGGGAGGAGGCCGGTCCGCCTGCGGCTCTGCGACGAGGGGAGCGCTCACGGTGCTCACGGGTGTTGACACTGGTGCGTTTGTTGTGCCATGGGTCGTAGGGTCAGCGGATGCGGTCTGGTCGCACCGGCCCGCTGCGGAGGGAGCTCACGCGAACTATCCGATCGCGTCCGTGCACAGTCCGCTTCTGGGACGGAACCCTGCTGCCCGCGACCGACAGCGACGGGCCGGTGGTCGCGTTGCGCTCGCCCGCGGCGGTAGCGTCGGCGCTCCGCTCCCCCGGCCAGCTCGGGATCGGGCGCGCGTACGTCGCCGGCACTGCTCGAGGTCAATGACATCGATGCCGCGCTCGACCTGCTCGGCGACTGGCGGCCTCCGGTCTGTTCGAGGTCCCTGAGCCGACCCGTCGGAATCGGACGCTGCTGGTACATCTTTGCTCGGCAAAAGGCGGTGGGGCGCGCGGTGGTAGTGAGCCCCTGCCGGCAAGTCCTCGACCGGCCCACGGCCATCACAGGCCGCGTTCTCGAGCGTCACGGCTGAGCTCACGCGCCATCTCATCGGGCTCGGTGCGTTTGCGCAACTCGCCGATGCTCTCGTCTTCGAGGACCGCCCGGCGATGGACGGCATCCTGACGCCCTTCGAGCGTTGCCTCCAGATGCGCAACCCGCGCCTCGAGCGTCTCGATGCGGTGCTGCCACTCGACCTCTGGCGACGGGCGGCTGGAGCGCTGCCCACCGCTTCGCAACAGTCGACTCACGCGCTCCGCGATCGTGACGCCGGTCGGCTCTGCCGACTCGGGGCTTGGCGCTTGCTGGGCTTTGGGCTGAGTTTGCACTCCTCAGCACCTCCCGACCCTCTCCTGGGGTGTCGCGCGAAAGGGAGGGATCGAAACCAGACGGGCGAATCACGCGACGCGCTTCGGTGGCTCTCGGGCCCTCGGCGGAAGTCTTGCGCGCAGGGTCAGTTCCAAACCAACGGTACTCCGTTAGCGGCACCCACACAACAGCGGTGGCCGGCGGCCACCGGCCCTGACATGGCTGTCTGGGGACCTCGGCAAGCGCACGGGCCGGCATCCGCACAACGAACGCGCCGGTGGTCCCAGTCGCGTGACCAAGACGCCAGCGACATGACGGCCACGCGTAGGAGGTTCTCCTTGTCGGCGCGCTGGTGGGGCCCGCCGACCAAGTCGGGCGGGTCGTGTCGACCCGACGAGTCTCGCGATTACCGGAGGGCGCGAGTCGCTGCTTGCCCCTGACCGATGGACCATAGAGCCCGAGCACGACCGAACGATCATCGCCTCAGCGCACCCTGCCGGCCGGCCGTCACGCGAGCCGCTGGCGAGAGGCGATGGCGGGTGCGGGTCCATGGCGAGGTTCTTGCCCGCCTTGGACTCCCCATGGTCGGTTCTTGCCCGGGCCGCAGCTCGCTCGGCACGCTGGCTCCGCTGACTCAACGGGGAGCCGGGCGGAAACCGTGGGTCTATTGCGGATGCCAGTCGGCGGGGCGGGGCGTATCGTTGCGTTTGCACAAAGGAGTGGGACCTGATGCTGGCGCGCTTAGAAACCGAGTTCGCGTCGATCTCCGACGGTGTCGGCGTTGTGCTCGAACGGCGCCTAGCGACAGCATCGGCCGCCGGCGTCGGGCGATTCACCGCGACGTGTCTTGCTCGCAACCCCGCAATCATCTGTCTGCTGAGCCGGCTCGGACCGACGACCGTCGGGCGGTCCGACGCCAGGCTGGTCGACCTCCGGATCGATCTGACCACCACACGTCCCGCTCGCCCCCCTTCGCGGTGGGCGTGCGACGGACAGCGGTATTGAATGAAGGAGCTGCCATGTCGGACGAAACCTCGAACGTGTCGGCCGCGCGGCTGCAGCCGTCGGCCTCCTATAGCTTCACAATGCGTTTGATGATGTCGCAGCAGGGCGGTGCGTTCGCTGGGATCGCTCGCGCGATCGAGGAGACCGAGGCGATGCTCGGAGCGATCGACCTCGTGCGCGTCGAGTCCGGCGAGGTCGTTCGCGATGTGACGGTTGCGTGCGTGGATTCCGCTCACAGCGAGGCGGTCGTGCGGGCGGTGCGCGAGTTGAAGGGGGTGCGCGTGGGCAGCGTCTCTGACCGCACGTTCTTGATGCACAAGGGGGGCAAAATCGAGGTCAACCCGAAAGTCGCGATCAAGACCCGCGACGATCTCTCGATGGCGTACACGCCCGGGGTGGCGCGCGTCTCGATGGCGATCCACGATGATCCGGCCAAGGCGTGGACGCTGACGATCAAGAGCAACACGGTCGCGATCATCTCCGACGGCACCGCCGTGCTCGGCCTCGGCGACATCGGCCCCGAGGCGGCGATGCCAGTCATGGAGGGCAAGGCGATGCTGTTCAAGGAGTTCGCCGGCGTCGACGCGTTCCCGCTGTGCCTCGACACCAAGGACATCGGTCAGATCGTTGCCTTCGTTACGGCGGCTGCCCCGACCTTCGGCGGCATCAACCTGGAGGACATCTCTGCGCCGCGCTGCTTCGAGATCGAACGCCGCCTGCGCGCAGAGCTTGACATCCCGGTGTTCCACGACGACCAGCACGGCACGGCGATCGTTGTGCTGGCGGCACTCCTCAACGCGCTCCGGGTCGTCAACAAGCGCCCCGAGGACCTCACGGTTGTGGTCGTCGGCGCCGGCGCCGCCGGTCTGGCGTGCGCCGACATCATGCTTGCGCACGGCGTGGGAGACGTGGTCGTCTGCAATCGCCGTGGCGCCCTCTATGCCGGCGCCGAGCACCTCGACGAAGATCGGGCGGCGCTCGGCAGCGCACCAACAAGCACCGGCTACGGGGCACGGCCGACGAAGCGTTGGTGGGCGCGGACGTGCTGGTCGGGGTGTCTGGGCCCGGCGCCGTGTCAGCGGACGCGGTGCGGCGAATGGCTCCCGGCGCGATCGTGTTCGCGATGGCCAACCCCGTGCCTGAGGTTCACCCCGAGGGGGTCCGCGACGATGTCGCGATCATGGCCACGGGGCGCTCTGACTACCCCAACCAGATCAACAACGTGCTCGCGTTCCCCGGCGTTTTCAAGGGCGCGCTGGAGGTGCGTGCACGGACAATCAACGAGGAAATGAAGCTCGCCGCAGCGCAGGCCATCGCACGCGTCATCCCCAAGGACGAGCTGCACGCCGACTACATCATCCCCAGCGTCTTCAATCGCCAGGTCGCCGGATCCGTAGCCCAAGCCGTCGCCGACGCCGCTGTCACCAGCGGCGTGGCTCGCCGCGAACGGGGTACCGGCGCGCACGAGCCGGTAACCCCGCTCGAGGCGACGCGCTGACCCATCCCCGCTGGACCTGGTCCGCCACGCCCTCCAACAATGGTAGATCTACCGCCACTGCGTCGACATCGACCGCATCGCGGCCCGCGCGCAGCTCCGACAGGCAACGATTGCGAGCGATCGTGTAAAGCCACGGC
>JADGPN010000272.1 GCA_017882465.1 Solirubrobacteraceae bacterium | reverse complement strand
CGACCGCCGCCGCGAGGCCGGTAGTCCGACCTCCTCATCACTTGATGCACCGGAATTCAGGGCGCACAACCTGCCAAACCTCACCCGCCAAGACTTCCTTGGCAATCTAAGCGCGCCCCGCATGCTCAACCGACCAGGGTCGACACTGAGGGCCTGGCTTGTACCGTTGTGCACGCTGGAAAACGGTGCGCCGCGGGGTGGAGCGGTGCCGGTCGTGCCGTCGCGCGGACCACAGCACCAAGCCCCGCCCGAGACGCAGTCCTTCCCAGCCGCCGTTCGCGCGGCGGAGCCCGGGACGCGCACCAGGCGGGGCGCGGACCCAAGCGGCCGTCGCGACCTCGTCCGCGTCTAAGATCACCGCAGTGCCAACCCTGCAGGCAAACGGGCAGCGCCTGCATTACGAGATTCATGGCGAGGGGGAGCCGCTGCTCTGCATCATGGGTCTCGGAGGCGACGTCTCCGGCTGGCGCTCGCAGGTTCCGGTGTGGTCGCGCCACTACCGCACGATCGTGTTCGACAACCGCGACGTCGGGCGTTCGGACTACGTGGACTCGACCTACGACGTCCGGGACATGGCCGCCGATGCGATCGCTCTCGCCGAGGCTCTCGGTCTCACCCGCTTTCACCTGATCGGGATCTCGATGGGCGGCGCGATCGCCCAGGAGGTGGCGCTGGCGCTCCCCGACCGGGTCCTCACCCTGACCCTGTGCGTCAGTTACGCGAGCGCCGGGCGCATGGGACGCGACCGCGCGCGGCTCCAGGCCGAAGCGGCAGCGGTCAAATCCGAGGAGCAGCTGCTCGAGGAGCTGATGCTGCTGACGCTGTCGGAGGCCATCTACGAGACGGCCGAGAATCTGGCGGCGGTGCGCGAGCTCGTGCTCTCCTATCCCTACCGTCAGCGGCGCGACGGGTTCATTCGCCAGATCCACGCCGGGGCCCGCCACGAGGCGCGCGATCGCCTCGGGTCGCTGGCCATGCCGGTGCACGTGATCGGCGCCGAACAGGACCTGCTGGTCCCGGTGTGGAAATCGCGTGAGCTGGCCGAGCTGATTCCCGGTGCCCGCCTATCGGTGATCGACGGCGCGGCCCATGCGGTCAACGTCGAGCACGCCCGCGAGTTCAATGCTCTGGTGCTCGAGTTCCTGCGTTCGAGCCGGGCAGCCCGGGCGGCGTTCTGACAGCGAGATTTCAACGGCCCGTCCGCGCCGACCGCGACTCGGCTGGTGGGTAGCCTTCGGCGCGTGGCGGATATTGGATCGACTCTGCGCGAGGCGCGGATGCGCAACCGCATCGATATCACTGAGGTGGAGGCCCGGACCAAGATTCGGGCCAAGTACCTGCGTGCGATCGAGAACGAGGAATGGGACCTGCTGCCGGGGCCCGTCTACATCAAGAGCTTTCTGCGCACCTACGGCGACTACCTGGGGCTCGACAGCCGGATGCTGGTCGACGATTTCAAGCGCCGCTACGAGCGCCCCTCGGACAACGAGATGCGGCCGATCGCCGCGCTGGGCCGCGAGCGCGAGCGCGCCGCCAAGGGCCCGCTGCTGCCTCCTTGGGCGCTCATCGGCCTGGTGCTGCTGGTCCTGGTCGTGGCGCTGTACGTGGTCGGTCGCAGCAACACGCCGAGCGCGCCGGCTCCTCCGACCGGCGCCCGCGCCACCAATCCGCACAAGCACCGGTCGGCCGCCCCCGTCCGCAAGCATCCGGCCACCACTCCGGTGCCTCACACCGTCAAGCTCCAGATGGTGCCAACCGGTCAGGTCTACATCTGCCTCGTGGACGGGAACGGAAAGAAGCTGATCCCGGGCACGATCTATGCGCTCGGGCAGTCAATCCCCTCCCACGCCGCTCCGAAGCTGCTGCTTACCCTGGGGAATGCCTCCGTGCGCGTGAGAGCCAACGGCCGCCTGGTCCGGGTGCAGCCCTCCGCGAGCGCGATCAGGTTCCTGGTCGGTCCCACGAGCGAGCGCCAGATCCCGCTCTCCGCGAGTCCGAGCTGCCCGTGAGCTCCCGCGCCGGCATCCTGATCACGGGGACCGAGGTCCTGACCGGAATCATCTCGGACCGGAATGGGCCCTGGCTCTCGGAGCGGCTGCGGGAGATCGGCGTCGACGCGGCACAGATCCAGATCGTCGGCGACCGGCCCGATGACCTGCTGGCGGCGCTCGAGTTCATGGCGAGCCAGGAGCTGTCGCTGATCGTCACCAGCGGCGGCCTCGGGCCGACCGCCGACGACCTCACGGCGGAGATCGTGGGGCGCTTCGCGGGCCGCGAGATGGTGCTCGACCCCGAGCTGGAGGAGCGAATCGCCGAGATCCTCCGGCCGATGATGAAGCGCTGGCCCGGGCTCGATCTCGAGGCGATCCGGGCGTCGAACCGCAAGCAGGCGGTGATTCCCGAGGGCGCGACGGTGCTCGAGCCGGTCGGGACCGCCCCCGGACTCGTGGTCCCGCCCGCGAGCGGGTCGGGCCCCACCGTGGTCGTGCTTCCGGGGCCGCCGAGGGAGATGCAGCCGATGTGGGAGACGGCTCGCGCCACCGACGCCTTCCGCGCCGCCATCGCCGGGGCCACGACCTATCGCCGCGGCATCGTCCGCCTGTTCGGCATCCCCGAATCGGAGATCGCCAACACCCTGCGCGCCGCGGAGGCGGAGGGGCTGCAGCTGGAGACGCTCGAGATCACCACCTGCCTGCGCCGGGGCGAGATCGAGATCGCCACTCGCTACGAACCCCCGGCGCAGGACGATTACGACGGCCTGATCGCATTCATCGTGCAGCGCCACGCCGACACCCTCTTCTCCCAGGACGGCTCGACGATCGATGAGCAGGTCGCGGCGTTGCTGGCGGGGCACACGATCGCGGTGGCCGAGTCCTGCACCGGTGGGATGCTGGCGGCGCGCCTGACCGACCGTGGCGGCTCCTCGGCCTATTTCGCCGGTGGCGTGGTCGCCTACTCCAATGAGGCCAAGGTCGCGCTTGTGAGGGTCGATCCGGATCTGATCGCCCGCTTCGGCGCCGTGTCCACCGAGGTCGCCGAGGCGCTCGCCGTCGGTGCCATCGAGCGCTTCGCGGCCGGCATCGGGGTCGGGATCACGGGGATCGCGGGACCCGGCGGCGGGACCGAGGAGAAGCCCGTCGGGCTGGTCTGCTTCTCGGTGGCCACGAGCGAGGGCGAGAAGATCACGCGCAGCGTACGGCTTCCGGGCGACCGGGCCGACATCCGCGACCGGGCCACCACCGTCTCCATGCACCTGCTGCGCCGGCTGCTGCGCGGTGAGGCCAAGCTGCCGCTGCCCGGCCCGAATGACGCTCGCGGCTCCGCTGCGGCGCCACCGGGCTCAGCCGGCGCTGAAGCGGACGCTGCGCGTTCGTGACCGGCGAGCGGGCGCGGCTGTTCGTCGCGCTCGTGCTGCCCGGCGCGGCCCGTGAGCGGCTGGTCAGCTGGCGGCGGCAGGCGGTGGGCGGGATGTTCGGGCTCAGGCTCGTCGCACCCGACTCGCTGCATGTGACGCTGTGCTTCCTGGACTGGCTCGAGGCGCCGTCGCTGGAGCCGGTCTGCGCGGCCTGCGAACGGGGTCTGGCCGCGGCCGGCATCCGCTCGCCGCCGCTGGCGACCGGAGCGCCGGTGTGGCTTCCGCGCCGCCGCCCCGCCGTCCTCGCGGTCGGCCTCGAGGACCGCACCGCCGGTCTCGTTCGGATCCAGGGGTCGCTCTCGGCCGAGCTGTCGGCCGGTGGCTGGTATCGCCCGGACCGACGGCCGTTCCTGCCCCACGTGACGGTCGCCCGCGTGGGCAGGGGTAGCGGCGTGCGAGCAGTCGAGCTCCCCGCTCCGGAGCGGCTCGGGTTCTCCGGCGAGCAGGTGGTTCTGTATCGCTCGACGCTGCTGCCCGCCGGCGCCCGCTACGAGCCGCTGAGGGCGTGGCCGTTGCCGGACCGGCTGCCCTGATGGCGGGGGTGCGCGGCGCGGCACCGTCCGGCGCCCGCGCAAAAGTTTCACAGATCTGTGCGCGTCTTGGCACGGAAGCGTCTTGTTCCGTTGCAGGGACCGGCTCTAGCGTGTCGGTTCCGTCCGCCACCCGTCCTACCGTGGCTGGTTCACAGCGCATGAGACAAGGAGCCGAACCGGAATGACCGACCAAGACAAGGCCGACGCGAAGTCAGACGCCAAGCGTCAGGCCGCCCTCCAAGGTGCCCTCACACAGATCGAGCGGCAGTTCGGCAAGGGTACGGTCATGCGGATGGGCGACCCGGGCGCACGCGTGGCCGTGGACGCGATCCCGACAGGGGCTCTCTCGCTCGATCTGGCCCTGGGGATCGGCGGCGTCCCGCGCGGGCGGATCATCGAGATCTTCGGCCCGGAGTCGTCCGGTAAGACGACGCTCGTCTACCACATCCTCGCCGAGGCCCAGAAGCTCGGCGGAGTGTGTGCGTTCGTCGATGCCGAGCACGCGATGGATCCACTGTACGCCCAGGTGATCGGTGTCGACATCGATGAGCTGCTCGTCTCCCAGCCCGATTTCGGAGAGCAGGCACTGGAGATCGTCGACATGCTGATCCGCTCCGGAGCCGTGGACGTGGTCGCCATCGACTCGGTCGCCGCGCTGACGCCGCGCGCCGAGCTCGAGGGTCAGATGGGCGACCAGTCCGTCGGTCTGCAGGCCCGGATGATGTCCCAGGCGATGCGCAAGCTCGCCGGCGGGCTGAACCGCACCCAGACGCTGTGCGTGTTCACCAACCAGATCCGCGAGAAGGTCGGGGTCATGTTCGGCTCACCCGAGACCCAGCCGGGCGGCCGGGCGCTGAAGTTCTACTCATCCCAACGCCTGGACATCCGCCGGATCGAGACGCTCAAGGACGGCACCGAGGCCGTCGGCAACCGCGTCCGCGTCAAGGTCGTCAAGAACAAGGTCGCGGCACCGTTCAAGCAGGCGGAGTTCGACATCGAGTTCGGCCGGGGCATCTCGACCTCGGGCTGCCTGATCGACTATGGCATCGAGCACAACATCGTCACCAAGTCCGGCTCGTTCTTCTCCTACGGCGACGAGCGGCTGGGCCAGGGGCGCGGCAACGCGAAAGCGTTCCTGGAGGAGCATCCGGAGACCGCGAAGGAGATCGAGACCAAGATCTACGATGCGCTCGGGCTGGGTCGCGACCTGGTCAAGGTGATCGAGCCGCGCGATGAAGCGCCGCTGGCGGCGGTGGAGACGGTCGGCGACAAGGCGGCGTAGGGTGGAGGAGGGCTCACCGGCCACCGAGCGGCTCGATCCCGCCACCCATCTCCAGCACGCGCTGAATTTCGCCCACCGGTACATCGACCGGCGTGAGCGCACCGTCGCGGAGGTGCGCCGGCATCTGGAGACCAAGGGCGTGCAAGCACAGACGATCGACGACGTTCTGCGCGCCCTGCGAGAGGGCGGGCAGCTCGACGACGCTCGCTTCGCCCGCCTGTTCGCCGAGGACAAACGTGAGCTCGAGCATTGGGGATCGGACCGGATCCGGAGCGGTCTGATCGCCCGCGGCATCGAGCGGGACGTGGCCGAGCCCGCGCTCTGCGATCGGGACACGGAGACCGAGCTCGACCGCGCGCTCGGGCTGCTGCGTCGTCGCTTTCCCTCCCCGCCCGGCGACCGGCGCGGGCGTGATCGGGCGCTTGGGGTGCTGCTGCGCAAGGGCAAGCGCACCGGTGAACGCGCC
>JADGPN010000271.1 GCA_017882465.1 Solirubrobacteraceae bacterium | reverse complement strand
CCACCGCCCACGCCCACGCCACCCGTAACCGCACCACCGCCCACGCCCACGCCACCCGTAACCGCACCACCGCCCACGCCCACGCCCACGCCACCCGTAACCGCACCACCGCCCACGCCCACGCCCACGCCACCCGTAACCGCACCACCCCCCGCCGCAGTCCCCACCACCTCAACGCCGCCCACTGTCCCCGGCGCCCCGGTCATCCCTGCCTGACCGTCAGGCGCGCGAATCGCTCCGGTGGTCCGCCCCTGGATGAGGCCGCAATCCGCCACGCGCGACCGGCTCGAGGAGCGATCGGTGGCGGGCCCCAGCGCCGATTTGTATCGCGCCCGCAACTGCCGACGGTGCCAGGACGTGGTTGAAGTGCTTACGCGGTACCGGCGGGTCATAGGAGTTCGATGAGCATCGCTCGCACCGATCATCACGTTGTCGTCATTGGCGCCGGGTTCTCCGGGATCGGCATCAGCACCGGGCTTGACCGCGCCGGCCTGTCCGACTACCTGATCGTCGAGGAGGGCCATGGGTTCGGTGGCACCTGGTATTGGAACCGGTATCCGGGCGTCGCCGTGGACATCCCGTCCTTCAGCTACCAGTTCTCGTTCGCGCAGCGCACGAGCTGGTCACGCGTGTACGCCTCGGGCGCGGAGCTGCTTGACTACGCCGAGCAGTGCGCGACGCGCTACGGCCTGCGGGACAAGGTCCGGTTCGGGACCCGGATCACCAGAGCGACCTTCGATGAGGGCCGCCACGTCTGGCGACTCGAGACCAATCGTGGCGACAGCCTGAACGCACGGCACGTCGTCGACGCGACCGGCGTGCTGACCGTCCCCAAGTCCCCGAACATCGACGGTATCGAGACGTTTGCCGGCACCACCATCCCCACCGCGCGCTGGGACCCGACGCAGGATCTGCGCGGAAAGCGCGTCGCCGTCATCGGGACTGGCGCATCGGCGGTCCAGGTGATCCCCGCCATTGCTCCGGAGGCGGAGCAGCTCACCATCTTTCAGCGCACCCCGATCTACGCGATGGGCTGCAAGCGCCCGAGCTTCCACAACGAGTACCTGGCCACGTACAACCGTGACGACGTCCTGCCGGAGACCGACCCGATCGCCCAGATCACCGCGGACGGCGTCGTGACCCAGAGCGGAACCGTCCACGACGTGGACGTGCTGATCCTGGCCACCGGCTTCAAGGTCTTCGACCCCGGGAACTTCCCGAAGTATCCGGTCACCGGCCGAGCCGGCCGAGCCGGCCGCGACCTCGAGCGGTACTGGGAGGAGAACCGCTTATAGGCATACGAGGGCGTCAGCGTCCCCGGGTTCCCGAACTACTTCACGATGTTCGGCCCCTACGGCTACAACGGCTCTTCGTACTTGACCTCGTCGAGACCCAGAGCCGGCACATCGTCCGGGCGCTGAGGCACGCGCACGTGAACCACGCCAGCCTGATCGAGGTCACCCCCGAGGCCAACGACCGGTACTTCGCCGAAGTCCTGCGCCGTCGCGGCCGCCAGGTCTTCTGGCAGCAGAGCTGCTCGCTCGCCAACAGCTACTACTTCGACCACCACGGCGACGTTCCGCTTCGACCCAGCCCCACACTCGAGACGATGTGGCGCAGCCGCCACTACCCGCTGAGCAGCTACCGGCTCCAGACGCTGGCGGCAGCAGGCGTCCCTGCGGGCTCCAGAACGGACTCCACAGCCGCGAGCTTTCGGTCGCCCGAACCACTAATTGACCGTTCTCAGTACCGGGTGAGCGCCCCGAGAACGCTCGGGCGATCCCGATCGAGGAGACGCCGGTGAGCGCATAGGTTGCCGGGTGCCCTTGCGTGTCTCTGCGGATGCGCGCTGTGGAACAGTCCCGATGGCGGACTGAGCAGCGGTTGCGAAGATGGCTGCATTCGCCCGGAGGCATTGACTCCCTCAACTGCCGAGCTGGTGGCCCTCGGCGCACCGATCGTCCTGCGCGACGGCTCGCGCGTTCGCATCCGCCAAGGCCACAGCTCGGACAAGGAGTTGCTGCTGCGCGGCTTCGAGCGCCTCAGCGACGAGTCCCGCTACCGGCGGTTTCTGGCGCCAATGCCGGAGTTGAGCGAGGCCATGGTCCGCGACCTGATCGACGTCGACCACCACGACCATGAAGCTATCGTCGCCCTGAACGCGGAGACCGGCGAAGGGATCGGCGTGGCTCGCTACGTGCGCCATGCCAACCGTCCCGACACGGCCGAGGTGGCCGTGACCGTGCTGGACGACTGGCATCGCCGAGGCCTCGGCACGCTCCTGCTCGAGGTGACCGGCGCTCGCGCACGCAAGGAGGGGATCACCAACTTCAGCGGACTGATGCTGGCTTCCAATCGGGAGATGATGGATGTATTCGAGAGCCTCGGTCCGGTGCGAGTCGTCGATCGCGAGCTCAGCACGGTGGAGATCGAGATGCCGATTCCCGAGGTCGGGGTCTCGCCCGGGCTCAGAAAGCTGCTGCGGGTGGCCGCGCGCCACGATGTCGCGGTTCCGCTCGCGGGCCGCGACGGAATGCCGCGCCCGGCGCCACGCGCCTGACCCTGGGCAAGGGCGGGCCGTCATCGGGGCAGGTGCGGGGCACGCCCACGGGGATCTACCGATGGGACCCCTCGGTGGGCAACCCGGATTCGTGACCCTGGATACGGGTACTCGTGCTCAGGGCAGGACCCGGGTCCCGCGCTCGCCGCTCAGAATCGCCGCGGCGTCACCGAGAGCTCCGATCGCCGCCAAGCGGCCCGTCTCCTGCGCAAAGGATCGTGCTGCCTGCGCCTTGGGTCCCATCGAGCCGGGGGCGAACGTCATTCCGCGCAGCTGCGCGCCGGTGATCGTGGCGAGCGGCTCAGACTCCGGCGTGCCCCAGCGAGCGTGCACCGCGGAGACATCGGTGAGCAGCAGCAGCGCATCAGCGTCGAGCCCCGTGGCCAGCAGGGCCGCGGAGAGATCCTTGTCCACGACCGCCTCGATGCCTCGTAGCGTCCCGTGCCGGTCGACGATGACCGGGATCCCGCCGCCTCCGACGCAGACCACGAGCACCCCGGCCTCGACGAGCAGGCGGATCGTCGACAGCTCCACGATCGCCCGTGGGGCCGGGGAGGCCACCACGCGCCGATAGAAGTCGCCGTCGCGGTCGATCGACCATCCTCTCTCCGCGGCCAGCCGGGTGGCGGAGTCGCGATCGTAGACGGGCCCGATCGGCTTCGATGGGTACTGGAAGGCGGGATCATCGGGCGCGACGATGACCTGCGTGAGCAACGTCGCCACGGGTGCTCCGCGCAGCTCGTTGACGAGCTCCTGCTCGAGCAGATAGCCGATCATCCCCTCGCTCTCGGCTCCGAGCAGGTCGAGCGGGTACGGGGACACGTGCGGATCGGTCTCGCCCTGGAGCGCCAGCAGGCCGATCTGCGGGCCGTTGCCGTGGGTGATCACGAGCTCGTGCTCGCGCGCGAGCACCGCGATCGCCTCGACCGCCGCGCGCACGTTGTGCCGCTGGGTCGCGGCATCTGCCGGCTCGCCACGACGTAGCAGCGCGTTTCCGCCCAGGGCTGCGACGATCCGCATCGATCAGCGGCCCCCACAGAAGGAGCGGAGATGCGCAACGTGATCGTCATGGGTGCGGGCGGACGCGACTTCCACAACTTCAACGTCGTATACCGCAGTGACCCGGAAGTCAACGTGGTCGCGTTCACCGCCACGCAGATCCCCGGCATCGCGGACCGCGTGTATCCGCTGTCGCTGGCGGGACCGCGCTACCCAAACGGCATCCCCGTACGTCCCGAGCACGAGCTCGCGGAGCTAATCGAGCGATGGCGCGTGGACGAGGTCGTGTTCGCGTATTCCGATGTCGCGCACGGGGATGTGATGCACAAGGCATCGACCGTCCTGGCGGCGGGCGCTGATTTCACCCTGCTCGGGCCTGGCTCCACGACCGTGGCCTGCGAGAAGCCCGTCGTGGCGGTGTGCGCGGTACGCACCGGCAGCGGCAAGAGCCAGACGAGCAGGTACGTCGGCCGCATCCTGCTCGAGGCCGGCCTGAAGGTCGCCCTGATCCGTCACCCGATGCCCTACCACGACCTCGAGGCCATGCGCGTCCAACGCTTCACATCGATCGCCGACATCGACGCTTCGCGCGCCACGATCGAGGAGCGGGAGGAGTACGAGACACCGGTCGATCTGGGAATGATCGTGTACGCGGGCGTCGACTACGGCGACATCGTGCGCCGAGCGCAGACGGAAGCCGACGTGCTCATCTGGGACGGGGGCAACAACGATTTCTCGTTCATCGCCGCGGAGCTGCTGATCGTGGTCGTCGACCCGATGCGGCCCGGGGACGAACTCAATTACCACCCGGGCGAGACCAACCTGCGCATGGCCGATGTCGTGCTCGTGAACAAGGTCGACAGTGCATCCGCAGAGCAAGTGCGGGAGGTGCTGACAAACGTCGAGCGGGTCAACCCGGCGGCCGCTGTGCTCCGCGCCGCCTCCCCCGTCTCGTTGGAGCAGGGCCCGTCGCTCGCGGACAGGGCCGTGCTCGTCGTCGAGGATGGCCCGACGGTGACCCACGGCGGATTGCCCTTCGGGGCCGGGACCGTGGCCACGCGAGAGCACGGCGCTCGGGTCGAGGTCGACCCCCGCCCGTACGCGGTCGGGTCGATCGCCGAGACGTTCGATCGCTATCCCCACATGGGCGCAGTCCTGCCGGCGATGGGGTACTCGAGCGATCAGCTGAGAGACCTCGAGGCCACGATCAACGCCACCGAATGCGACGTTGTGGTGACCGGCACGCCGATCGATCTGGGGCGCCTGATCCACTCCCGCCATCCCATCCGCCATGTGAGCTACGAGCTGCAGCCGGTGGGAGAACCCACGCTCGATGACGTGCTCGCGCCGCTGATCGAACGGGCGCGCCGGTCTCGCCGGTCGTGACCCGCGCCCGCGTGCACCGAAGGCGGAGCCGCGTGGATCAACTCGGTTCCGTACCGAGCAGCGCGTTTGTGCGCGGGGAGTGCGTACAACACGCTGGCGCTCTCGGCGGGCAAGACATGGCCGTGCGAATCGACCTCCGGGGTCCTGGGCGACGACGTGGTGTGCCGTGATCGCGCTTGATCGTGGCTCGGCGATGGCCCGTGCACATCGGTAGTTCCCCGAATCGGCGCCACGCGAATTGCGCCGATGCGCCGAGCGCGGGCGGTTGAGAGCATCGCCCGATGAGCAACTCCCAGACCGCCATCGAGCTTCGGCGCGTCACCGTCGATAAGCCCGAGCAGCTGAACGTGATCCTGGGACAGGCGCACTTCATCAAGACGGTCGAGGACCTGCACGAGGCACTGGCGGGGGCCACCCCGCAGCTCCGCTTCGGAATCGCGTTCTGTGAGGCATCGGGGCCGAGGCTCGTGCGCCGGTCCGGCAACGACCCCTGAGCTGATCGAGCTCGCGCCCCGCAACGCCCTGGCGATCCGCGCCGGCACTCGTTCATCGTCTTCCTCCGGGAGGGCTTCCCGGTCAACGTTCTCAACCGGATCAAGCTCGTCCCCGAAGTCTGCCGGATCTACTGCGCCCCCGCCAACGTCGGTCGAGGTGATCGTCGCCGAAGCAGTTCCGGACGGGGGATCGTCGGCGTCGTGGACGGCGACGCGCCGCTCGGAGTGGAGACGGAATCCGCCGTCTCCGCCCGAAG
>JADGPN010000270.1 GCA_017882465.1 Solirubrobacteraceae bacterium | reverse complement strand
CGACCAGCTCGATGCCCTGCTCGGCAGCGGTCCAGCGCCGATGTTGCGGCCCCTACCGGTCGAGCTTGACGAGCTGGCCGGCATCCTCGAAGGCGACCCGCTCAACGGGGGCGGCCGCCTCGACCTCACGACGGGTGAAGTCTGGCCCCAGGCAGCGATCGAATACGCCCGGGAAACCGGAGAGGAAGACGAGGACGCCGCAGATGACCCCGAGCGGTGGCTGTGGGTGCACTGCGAGGGGTCGCGGGATGCCTACCGGGATATGGAACTGTTCATCGCCTCCGTGGACGACCCTGGCCACGCCGACCGCCTGACCATCGCAATCGAAGGGCGCGGCGCGTTCCGCCGGTTCAAGGACGTCCTCGCATGTTGGCCCGGCGAACTCGAGCGATGGTACGCATTCGCCGAAGAGCGCCAGCATGGCCGGGCTCGATCGTGGCTGACCGAAGCCGGCTATCGCGTGCTGCCCGCCGCCCGCCGCCCGCCGTGATCAGGGCGTATGAACGAACTTCCGCCCACAGGAGCACAGACTTCCGTTCGCGTGAGCCGTCGACAGCCATGCCAGCCAACCGGTGGGACTGGCGCGCAGAACGGCGGCTCGGAGCGCGTCAACGCGTGCAACTGGCGCCTCATCGATCGCACCCAATCTGACCCTGCGCCAACTGCCGGCCCCCCGGCGAACCGTTGGCCCGAAGTCGCAGCTCCCGCCCGGGCGTGGAGAGTCACGTTTGGCTACCTGGGCATCAACTCCTCCGTAACCCGACGCGGCGGTTCCCATAACCCGCGCTCGATCATTGCGAATCGATGAATGAGCCCCGTCGGCGCGCTCGCGCAGACGCTCGCAGCGCTATCGCGTGGGGCTGTACGCTGAAGCGGCGATGACGTTCACGAGGATCACCGTACGAGCGGACCAGATGGGTGGCGCTCCGTGCATCCGCGGCCTGCGGATTCCGGTCGCGACCGTGGTGGGCATGCTGGCGGACGGGATGACCGCGAGCGAGATCCTCGACGCCTATCCGGACCTGGAGGCGGAGGACCTGACAGAGGCGCTGCGGTACGCCGCCGAGGCGGTTCGCGAGCGTGAACTGCCGCTGTTCGCCTCAGCTTGAGGTTTCTGATCGACAACGCGCTCTCGCCGCTGATCGCGGCGCGGCTGCGCGCGGGCGGGCACGACGCGGTGCACGTGCGGGACTACGGCCTGCACGCCGGCAGCGACGAGGAGATCCTCGACAAGGCCAGCATGGAGAGGCGCGTAGTGATCTCAGCGGACGCGGACTTTGGGACGCTGCTGGCCACTCGCCGGACAAGTCTGCCGTCGGTTGTGTTGTTTCGGCGCTGCACCCAGCGCCGAGCTGAAGAGCAGGCGACGCTCCTGCTGGACAACCTGCCGGCGATCGAACAGGCGCTCGAGGCAGGCAGCGTCGTCGTGATCGAGCCAGACCGCATCCGCCTGCGGCGGCTTCCGCTGCTGCCGTAGCTCCGCCGAGCGCCGCAACTGTGCCTGCGAGACTCGCACTCGGACGTTCCATAACCTGCGCTCGATAGACCACATTATGTGTAATAGGCCCTGCAAAACGGCATGTTTCTTGGGACCGTTATGGAGACCATGTGCGGACACACGGTGTTGCAAGCGCTTCCGGCGGTCGCCTATGGTCGAGCCGGTGAGAGCCCGACCACCGTCGCTGAGCCTTGCATGGCAGTTGCGGACATGTCAGGGCGCCGGCGTTGCCGGTGCGAGCGCTCGCTTGTCGACTTTGCCGACTGGCAGGACCGGAAGTTCGTCGCGGACGAAGATCCGCTTTGGAACCTTGTAGTTCGCGAGGCGCTCGCGACACCAGCGCTGCAGATCGGCGCTGGTTGGAGGAGTCCGGTCGCGGGCGGTGACGAAGGCGTGGCCGACCTCGTGGTAGACGGGGTCGCTGACCGGGATGACGGCGGCGATGCCGACCAATGGGTGTGACTCGAGCACGATCTCGATCTCGCGCGGGTACATGTTGTAGCCGCCGGACTTGAACATCTCGTTGATGCGCCCGACGAGTGTGAGGTTGCCGTCGGGGCGAAGCACGCCGATATCACCCGTGCGCAGGAAGCCGTCCGCGGTGAACGCCTCGCGTGTCTCGGCCGGCAGATGGAGGTAACCGCTCATCAGGCATGGGTTGCGGACCTGGATCTCGCCCGGCATGCCGGCCTCGACTTCGCGCCCGTCGTCGTCGGCGATGCACAGTTCGAGCCGGGGATCGGGGCGGCCGACCGTCTCCGCCAGGGTGGCATCGTCTGCGTCGTCGTCGTTGTAGGCGACGGCGACGCACGATTCGGTCAGTCCGTAGACGGTGCCGAGCTGCGCGCCGGTCGCCCGCAAACGCCCCACGAGCGTGCGCGTCATCGGAGCTCCTCCCCAGCCGACCTGCTGCAGCGAAGCGAGGTCAGCGCGGTCGAACTCAGGCAGCGAGACCACCATTTGGAACATCGTGGGGATCTGCCCCCACCTAGTGATGCGCCGGGTCTGGAGCAGCTCGAGGGTTTCCTGCGGGTTGAAGCGCTCCGTGAAGTGGATCGAGCCGCCCATGGTGAGCGTTTCGCCGACCTGGTCCATCAGTCCGCCGACGTGGTCGACCGGGAGGTTGGCGAGTGTCCGGGGGTGGTCGTGGTAGTGGCGCTGCGCTTGCAGCCAGCAGCCGACCGCGAACGCTCGGTGGCTGATCATGGCGCCCTTGGGGCTGCCGGTGGTGCCTGAGGTGTAGATCACGAGCGCGGTGTCGTTGGGGTCGATGCCGCTTGCGATGCGATCGAGCTCAGCCGCCGCTACGTCAGACGGCTCGGCGAGCAGCTCCGCGAACGGGATCGCATCCGGCAGCGAACCGTCGATCGCGACGACGTGCCGGATCGCCGGGCTGGCCGCGGCTAGCGCGGCGATGTCCTCGCCGAACTCGCGCGGGCCGTGCGCGGCGAGGCTGATAACCAAGGTGGGCTCGCTGTCGGTCACCACGTGCATCAGCTCCGCCTGCTGGTAGCTCGGGTTCAGGCCGACCCAGATCGCGCCGATGCGCGAGAGCGCCAAGAACACGGTCAGGAACTCGGGGCGCGGAGTGGTGAGCATCGCCACGGACTGGCCTGGACGAACACCGAGCTCGAGCAGCGACGCGGCACATGCGCGGACGTCCCGGGCAACCTGCCCGTAGGTTCGTCGGCACTCGTGTAGCTCGTCCAGCAGCAGGTGGGGGTGGATCGCGGTCCAGTGGTCGAGGTACTCGACCAGCCGCTCGCAGCGGGGCACCGGGACAGCAGTCATGATTCCAAGCCACCCGACGCAGGCGCCGGCGCATGGTAGGTGATCCAATCGGCGACCATGGCAGGCCGCTGCGATCCTTCGAGCTCGAGCGTGTTCTCAGTGACGACGCGCCAGCTGCCGTCGGCGCGGGAGTCGAGCGATCGCAGTCGAGCGCGGCAGCGGACCCGCTGCCCGGCCATCACGGGCGCAAGGAAGCGGACCCGGTCGGTCCCGTAATTGAGCCCGTAGAGCCCTTCGGCCGGGCTGAGGCGATGCTTCCTGTGAAAATGTACGAGCAGCGAGAGCAGCAGAAAGCCAGACACGAGCTCGGGCCCGTAGGGATCGGCGCTAGCCGGGTCAAATCCCAGATCCTCCTTCGTCAGCAGCGTCGCCGCTTGAAAGGCCAGCTCCTGCTCGAGTCGCACCACGACCCAGTCCGAGACAAACAGCTCCTGGCCGACCCGGTCCGACAGCTCGTTCACCGGCATGCTCATCCGCCAATCCTCCTACTTCCATACACAAGGCCGCTCCGCGGCGCTACCAAGCTGCGCGTAGCGATCCGGTCGTCGCTGCGACGACACTCGCACGGTGCCCTCCCACCCGCATACCGAGGCTTCGGTAAGCGTGGCGCTCTGGGCGGTGACCGTCTCACGGCGCGGCTGCCTGTAGACGCATCCCGATCTGCCCCGGCCCTCCCACGTGTCCTCCGGGTGCCAGATCTCTGCGAACCGGTTGCCGCTCGCCCACCGCTGATCCTCAGAACGATCAGGCGACTCTGCATCAGGCCATGCTCCAGAAACAGCATTCTGGTTCGGCAGCGACAGGGTGTCGCGGCTCGCCGAGGAAGGATATAGGTTGGCTAGTCGGCCGCCGCCGTCAGAGCGTGATCGTGCTGCCGACTGTGCTCATCACGAACGCGTCGGGAAACCGCGCCGACATTTGGTAGGACGCCTTCCATCCGGTGCAGTGAGCGGGCACGAGCATCGACGGTGAAAGGTCGGCGAGTGCCTCGACCGTTGCGCCGATTCTCGGCTCGAACCCCGGACCGCTGAGATGAAACCCGCCGACGATCGCCGCGACGTTGTCCTGCCCGGTCAGCCGCCGCGCGTAGCGCACCGTGTTGACGATCCCTGAGTGTCCGCACCCGCTTAACACGACCAAGCCCCGATCACGGAGGTTCACCACGAGCGCCTGGTCGTCGAGGATCAGCGGATCGGGCTGCCACCCGTCATCGCGCAGAGCCTCGTGACCCGGGAACCCCGTCTCGAACGGCATGGTGCGGTCGACCTCGCCGGTGATCAGCACGGCCCCGTCGAGCAGAAACGATGGCTGGCGCTCCTCGACGATCGCAAACCCCATCTCCTGCAAAGCGGTGCGACTGGTCGCCGGGAACTCGGCGGTCAGCAACCCGGGAAAGCTGATCCGCCGCCGGCTCCAGAACTCTGGGTGGATCATCACCGGCAGACTGCCGCGGCCAAGCACGCGCACAAGCCCCTCCATCCCCGTCACGTGGTCCCAGTGACCATGGCTGAGCACGATCACCTCGATCTCGCGCGGGTCGATCCCGAGTCGACGCATGTTCTCGACCATCCCGTTGGGCGAGACCCCGGTGTCGAACAGCAGCATGCGGGTTCGCCCAGCCTTCTCAATCCGGACGAGTGCTGAGAAGCCCGGCTCGGCGATCAGCGCGTCCGGCACACCGGTCTCCGGACTCACTCGCGCCTGCCCGGTCGGCAGACCGCCGAGGATCGCCTTCGGCCAGTTCATCCGCGCCACCGCATCTTGATCGACAAGCAGCGGGTCAGTCACGTTGTCCATCAGCACCGTGATCCGCACACCATCGACCGGCTCAAGCTCAATCGCATTCATTCGCCACCTCCACTGACGCGGGATCGTCGCAGACCTGCGCCCGCGTCGCTGTGATGCCGCCGAAGGGATAGGACGCGCATGCCCATGAGCCTGCGGCGTCGGCGGAAGACGCCTCAGGAATCAGCGGATGAGGCGCACGCGCTCAGCCCGCGCTGCGGGGCGCACCTGACGCTACTCGCCTGCCTTCGAGCCCGCGGCGCGCGCTGCGCGATGTCGACCGGTGCGCGCGGTAGGAGTTTCAGAATGGTCGAGACCGATGCTGCTGCGGTCGCGCGCCGCCGGGCACCGCGCGCTCGCCGAGCGCCTGGGTCGCCCGCCGGGCACAGTCCGTGGCTGGTTACGCGCCGGCCGCGCACGCGCGGAGCTGCTGCGCCGCAGCGGTGCCCGGTGGGCGTACGCGCTGGATCCCTGTGCTGGGGCGCATGAGCGGATCAGCTTGCCGATCGCCTTGTTGACGCTGTCGTCGACGCGGTGCTGCGCGAGGCGTTTCTGTGGTCAGAGAAGCGGACGGTGTCAAAGACCGCAACGTTCGGGATGCACGGCAACGACTACGAGGTCGACGCG
>JADGPN010000269.1 GCA_017882465.1 Solirubrobacteraceae bacterium | reverse complement strand
GCTGCCGAGGTACGGGTGGTAGGCCGTGAAGACGACGTGGACATGTTTGCTCAGCGGGACGCAGCCGCCACCGCTGGCCTCTTCGACGATGTCGACGGAAAGGACGGGGATGGTGCTGACGGGCCCCCCGGCCCAATCGGGGTGCCGGATGTACGTGTACATGGTGTTGCTGAGGGCGATCTTGACGCGTTCGTTGGCGCTGACCGCGGCGCCGCCGACGACGTTGCGTGCCTCGAAGTAGATCTTGAAGTGCGGCTTCTCCGACCGCTGTCCGGTAGGTCCGGCGGGCACGCCGTCGCCCGCCTTGACTGGCAGCGGCGGCGCGACGACCGAAAGGTCGAAGATCTCGTTCGTCAGCTTCGCGGTGTCCAGGTTTGCCAGGCCGCCGGTCGGGATGAACCGCCCGAGCCCTCCAAGGGTCAGGTCGTTGTCGCGCGGGACCTCGATCCAGCCACCCGGCTTGACGTCCTTGTTGACCTGGACGTTCGTGGACGCGCCGGGCCCGGTGTTGACCGTGACCGTGGCGCCCGGGTTGTTGACGTAGTAGTTGGCCGAGCGGAGCGTGTAGCTGATCCCGTTCCAGTCCCAGTACTCGAGCTGGCCGATCACGGTCGGCGGGATCATGGTCCCGATCACGTCCTGGGGACCGCCGCCCAGCGGGTACTTCTCGGTCCGGAAGCGATACTCCTCGGCAACGGGTGCCGTTCCGTCGGGCAGGATGCCGATGAGCGGGATCGGCCCGGTGAAGGCGAGCCCGCCAGCGGTCGTCGTGCCATCGGCGGTGAAGTCGTTCCAGATCGGATCGACCCGATACGAGCCGACGTGGGTGAAGAGCGGAATCGTCGCCGGCGGTCGGCAGATGCAGAAGCAGAACCGCTCGCAGCTCTCGTAGCAGATCCAGTGGCAGAGCTGGTGGCAGAAGCGGGTGAGCTTGAGCTCCTTGACGAGCGCCGAGAACGCGGCTTCGTCCTGGGCCAGGACCGCCTCGGCGAGACGCGTGAAGCCGCCCTCCATCCTGGCGATCCCGGCGACCGCCTGGGCAAAGGCGCGCATCTCCTCGATGGGCGACTCGATCGCTCGAGGGAGTTCGCCGCACAGGCGGCGGCAGACGAGCACGCAGCGCCAGCTGCACAGCCACAGGCAAATGTACTCGCAGTCGCCCCGGTTGCCGACCAGGCTGGCGACGCGCTCACAGTCGAGCTCGAGCGCTCCCTTGATCAGCTCAGCGAGCGAGTCGCGGTTCTCGAGCAAGCGTCGCACCGCGGATCCTGCGATCCCGAGCTCCCCCACGAAGTTGCGCGGTTCGATCGGCCGGGGAGAGCAGACAATCCGACAGCGGACGCGGCAACGGACCTGGCACGCCCAGTGACAGATGAGGTGGGCGAAGCGCTCGCCTCCGACCTGCTTCAGGAGCTCCCCGAACGCGCGCTTGTCGCGGTCCTGGATGGCATCCGCGAGACGCTCGACGAGCTCCTCGTCCTCGGTGATCTTGACCAGGATCTCACCGAACCTGGGCAGCTCGTCGACCGTTATCTGCTTCTCCGGCCAGGGTCCGGCGAGCTCCAGGCAGAGCAGCACGCACTCCTTGGCACAGAACCAGCGGCAGATCCGCTCGCAGTCGGGCGCCAGGCCCAGCTGCCCGAGAAGGCGCTGGAAGGATTCGCCATCCTCGGCCCGAAACGCGTCGAGGGCGGCCCTGAAGACCAATTCGTCCTCCGCGATCCGGCCCATCGCCTCGCCGGATCGCCGGAGATCGTCGAACAGCTGCTGCGTGTCATCCAGGGGCATGGGATCTTCCTCTCGCGACGCCGATCCGGTGGGCATGGGTGCCCGAGACCGAGGGAGGTCGACCCGGCGGTCGGCCATCCCTCAGCTGCAGTCAGCGGCTGCGCTTCTCGAGCGCTTCCACTCGCTTGCCGATCGCGTCCACCTGGGCGGTCAGGCCAGACACGCTCTCTACCAGCTTCCCCAGCGTGTCGCCGATCGTCGGGTCGATCACCGGGCCGCCGTCGGCGAGCTTGGGTGGCTCGAAGAACTTGTTGGGCGGCTCGATGAACTTGTCGGGCCACCACTTCTCGTGCTCGAGCTTCTCGAACTTCTCGATCTTCTCGAACTTGAACTCCTTGATCTCGAACTTCTCGAGCTTGTGGTCCTTGAACTCCTTGAACGGCTCCTTGATGTCGAACTTCTTCAGGATCGCCTGGCCGAGGATGGCGCTCAGATCGCGAACCCGGAGCTCGCTGATCGGCGCGTTCGGGTCGAGCTTCACCTCGGGCCGGTCCTCCGGCGGAACGAATGCCTGCTTTGACTCATCCATGAGTGGCTACTGCCTCCGATCGGACGGGAACGGATCGACCTGGTGCTGCACGCGGATGCGGTGGCGGCTTCGGGCTGTGAATCTGTGCATAGGCGTCCTCCTGTGCGTGACTGGGCCGGGTGTCACCGCGCTGAAGCAGCTCAGCCAGGGCGGTGCTGATCGGCTGGCCGGTGCCCTGCTCGTAGAACACGAAGCCCGGAGACGGGTTGACCTCAAAGCAGTAGTACTCGCCGTCAGGAGTCACCTTGAGGTCGATGCCGGCGAGGAGCAGGTCCAGCTCGGACGCCAGGCGCCGGCAGGAGGCCTCCACGTCGGCGGGCAGGACCGCCGGCTCCATCTCCACGGCGTGGCCTTCGCGGCGCCCATAGCGATAGTCAATCGCCTCGGAACGAATGCGCGTCGCGATGACCTGATCGCCGATCGTGTGGACGCGGACGTCGTCTCCACGGATCAACGCCTGGAACTGGGCCGGGCCGTGGCGTAGCAGCGGCAGCCGGGCAAGCTGCCGCTCCTCGACCCGGCGCACGATCGAGCGGATCCCGCTGACCGACTTGTAGACGATCGCGCCGTCCCACTCGGCAAAGAAGTTGAGCGCTGCGTCGGGATCGGTCGTCACGAGCGTCGGCGGGGTCAGCAGGCCGCACCGTCGCACGAGGAGCGCCTGCAGGGGCTTGCTGTGGTTGGACATGCCGCCCGCGAGGCGGTTGACGACCAGCCCCGGCAGGTGCTCCAGGAGAGCCGCCAGCCCCGCATCGCACTCGACAAAGATGGCGGCCGCCGATTCGGTCGTGAGGCCCACAGGCGGAACGCGACCCTCTGCCCCGAGATACCGCACGTAGACCGCCGTGACGTCGCCAAGGTCCAGCCGCCACTCGTCGGTGGCGATCGTGCCCTCCGGGTGGCCAGCGTGCCAGTGCCAGCTGAGCCGGTAGCCCGCCGGGAAACGGCCAAAGTCGAGGAAGCGATATGGGTAGCCGCGCTCATCCAGGCGGGCGCATACAAGCTCGGTCACCGTGTCGGCAATGCCGCCGCAGACGAGGATCACCGTGCCACCTCCGAGGCGACGCCGCGAAGCAGCCGCACGAGCGCAGCCACGATCCGCTCCCGCCCGCCAGCATCGAAGTGCTCGAGCCGGGGTTGGGGATCGACGGCCACGACGCGAGGGCCGGCCTGGCCATCGGCGAGCGCGAGCTCCACGAATGCGAGTCCCGTCGCCGCGCCGAACGCCTGCAGTGCGGGCGTCAGCAGGGCCAGCGCCGAAGAGGGGCGCCGATCCCAAACGAGCTCGTCCCCCACGATGCAGACCGTGCGTGCCACTCGGTGCAGGTGGGTCAGCGGTACTGGTGCGTACGCCTGCACCGCCGCGAGGCCGTGCCAGTCGCGATCGGAGCGCACGACGAAATGAGCGCCGCTGGTCAGCGGCGCGTAGGAGACGGGTCGTCCCTCGCTGAATTCGCGAGCACGGGCCTCGTCGTTGGTGACGATCGTTTCGAGCGCCGGAAGGCCGACCGCCTGAAGAGTTGCTTGCCAGAAGAGGAGCGGAGGACTCGGGCGATACCAGAGCCAGGCCGGGTATCGATTGACAACCGGGCAGGGCAGGCTCCACAGCCAGGCGAGCAGCGCCGCCTGCGTCTCTCCCTGGACGTATCCGGCGTCGTCAGGCGCCCAGCCTGCTGGCTCGACCCAGCCGGTGGTCCGCACGAAAACCGCGGCGATGCCTCGCTCGTCGATGGGCTCCCCGCCGTCCCAGCAAAAGGTGCTGCGGGAGTCCCGATTATCGAGACGCCAACTGAACGTTGCAGGAGCCGCGAGAGGGTTCGGCACGACGACGGCCCGCTCGCCGCGCGTTCCGAGCGACGCGGCCACAGCGGCGCAGCAACCATCGCGCGGGTCGCAGAGCATGAGGTACGTCGCGGCCGGCGCCTCGGTCGCCATGAAGTCACCATCCCCCCGCGATTGGCGATCACCACCTGTGAGGTGGTCGACGGCATGGTGTCAGGGACGCCTCACCGGATCGCCACGGCTGCGGCACGGCTGCGGCACGGCCGCGCCACCAGGACCGTCGGAGGACGTCGCGTGATCGTCCCAGGGACGCCACGGATCTGTCGCCGTGGCGTCACCTGATCGCCTCAGCAACATCGTGGTGTCGTCACGTGGGCCACGGACAGGCCGAGAGCGTCAGCGCGACATCAGATCGCGGACCAGGGTTTCCATCTGGCTGGAAGGCTCGAGTCCCAGCTCGTCGTGCATCAGCTGCCGATAGCTGCGGTATTGCACCACCGCATCGCCGGCGTTTCCCTCGGCGAGGTAGACCTTGATGAGGGCGCGCTGGGCGCTCTCCCGGAGCGGCTCCCCGTTGACGGCGGCCAGGCAGGCCTCCACCGCTCGCCCGTACCGACCGGCCGCGGTCAGGCGCTCGCAGAGAAGCTCGAGCACGTGCAGGCGCAGCTGGTGAATACGCTCGCGCTCAGCGACGACCCACTCATCCTCCCAGTCTGGGAGCAGCTCGCCCCCCTGGACGACCCGCGAGAGCCATTCCTCGTCGCCCGGCTCGCTTCCGTCGAACAGGCGATGAGCGAGGTCTGTCAGCTGGCGAACGTCCACGGCAACCGCGGGGTCGAGCACGAGCTGATCGCCGAGGTTCTGCACGACCGGGCAGCCAGCACGACGCACCCGCCAGAGCGTCGATCGCAGGTTCGCCATCGCCCGCTCGTCCGGGCTGTCAAGCCAGATACTCCCGGCCAGGTGCTGGCGCTGTACAGGGCGGTCGCGGAGGGCGAGAAACGCGACGAGTCGCTGCGCACGGGCGGGCAGCGGCACCGGTCGTCCTCGCCAGGTGAGCTCGAAGCCGGCGATGAGTGACAGGAACACACCCGTCCCTGGCACGGGACGCTCCGCGCGCCCGGCTTCGGACATGGCGGGCAAATCGTCGAAGCGCTGGTCCATATCGAGGCCCCCCTGGCGGCGCCCTCCGAGGGAGCATGGTGGGCGCCAGCCGCCTGCGGGCAGGATAGGCTCGCCAAATCGTCTGCGCCAGTGGGCAAGTCGTCCTGTTCGGCCGCCCGACGGTTTGAGCCCGGTCGTCTGAACCGACGGGGGTTTCGTGGTGCGTTGACGTCGAAGAGCCGGGCGGCTGCGGCCTTCACCCAGACGCTGAGGGTCGACCGCCTCGAACTCGGACATTCTGCCTTGTAGGCAGGGTGTCCACTGCGTTGGCGACCCGTGTGGGCTCGAGGCGGAGGCCACCGCAGCCGCTCGATTCCAGCGCAAGAGTCCCGACGGAACGAGGGCGGTCCGCCCCACCACGATTTCCGCTTTCGCTGGCTATCCTCCGAAACGGAGATCCTTTCAGAGCGCACGCGTCGACGATGTCCGGACCATCGCACGGGTACTACGCGAAGTGGATG
>JADGPN010000268.1 GCA_017882465.1 Solirubrobacteraceae bacterium | reverse complement strand
CTGGCAGTTGCCGATCTTCCCCAACGTCCCCGAGTACTGGCGCTTGACCCCCGGCGAGTGCTTGCCGTCCTTCGGAAACCCAGTGTCATCAAGCACCCACGCCTCAACATCGATCTCAGGCGCCACCCGCTCGCCGACCGCGCGCATCACCGCCACCGGATCCCACGGACTAACAGCCAAGAACTGCTGCATCGACTGATAGTCAGCCTCCCCGCCCAGCCGCGCGACCATCGGCTCAAGCGACTTGCGCTCCCCCTGCTCCAACAACCCGCGCACATACAGCCCACCGTTACCAAGCTGCACCGGGTGGCCCATCGCCTCCGCCACCACCTCAGCCGCGAACGCCTCAGCGCGTTCCCGCACCGCCGAGGGCGGATCAGCCTCCTCGCTCGCATCAGCCCGCGTTTTGCTCACTACTACCATCATGCCCTCCTCGCGTCGGCAACACCAACGCCAGAAGGATTCGCCGCCACCCCGGCGAACTCGGGGTGCCGTTAAGGAACGCGGCACCAAGTGACAAGTAGGGGGTCAGGAGCGACACCACCAAGCGCGTGCGCAGGCGCTATTGCGGGTTTCGCGCGTATCTTGGCCGGACCCGTCTTGCCGGAAAGCGTTGCCGCGAGAAGCTGCCTCCCGAGCGCGCCTTTCAAAGGGTGTGGGTAGCGGCACGTGTGCAGCTAGCACTAGCTGAGTTCGCTGGCGAGTTGCCGCACCCGAGCGGCGATGTCGTCGCGGGTCGCGCGGACCTCGTCGATGTGCCTGCCCTTGGGGTCGGGCAGTTCCCAGTCGATGTAGCGCTTGCCGGGGATGTACGGGCAGGCGTCCCCGCAGCCCATCGTGACTACGACGTCCGCCTGCTCGGCGAGCTCGCGTGTGAGTTGCTGTGGGCGGCAGTCTGAGAGGTCGATGCCGAGCTCTCGCATTACCTCCACGACCTCTGGGTGGACGTGCCCGTCTGGGTCAGCTTCGCTGCCGGCTGAGAGGGCGCGATGGCGACCGTTGACGGCTTGCTCGAACAGCGCTGCGCTCATCTGCGAGCGCCCGGCGTTGTGCAGGCAGACGAACAGGGCGGTCGCCATCAGAGAGCCGCCGGCCGCTGGGGTGCTTGCATCACGCTACCGTCAGCGCGTCGCAGGTCTCTTTGCGCAGGCACTCGCGGGTCTGGCGCAACGCGAGGGTATTGATGTACGAGCGGACAGGCGTCTCGTCGAAGCGGGTCAGGATGGCGTCCGCGCACGCCCGGATGTCCTCGGCGCTGTGGAGAGGCTCGAGCTCCGCTGCGAGTTCGGGCAGCATCTGCGCGAGGCGCAGTTGGTGGGCCGTGCGATCGGAGCGGATGGCGTCGAGCTTGGTCTCGACGAGCTCACGGACGTGGGCCTCGATGCCGTCGCGGATGGCGCGGACCTCATCGAGCGGGCGACCGGCCGGGTCGGGGATGCTCCACGCCTCGACGGTGGTGGGGACGTACGGGCAGGCGTCGTCGCAGCCCATCGTGACGGCCCAGTCGGCCTGTAGCTGCATTTCGCGCAGCAGCTTGGTCGGCTTGCGCTCGGAGAGGTCGATGCCCACTTCGCGCATCGCTTCGACGACTTCTGGCCAGACCTGACGTGCAGGCGAGGAGCCTGCTGACTGCGCGCGCACGTCGTGGGGCGCGTGGCGCTCGAAGAACGCCTGCGCCATCTGCGAGCGGCCCGCGTTGTGGTTGCAGACGAATAGCACGTGCTTCACGAGGACTCTCCTTCTACTGTGTGCAGGGGCGGCACGGGTTACCGGGCGGTGGAGCAAGGCGGCAGTTGAGGATTATCTTCGGCTGAGCGCGGCTCCGGCTGAGAGCTCGCGCAGCGCAGCCGGGCCGACGGGAGCCTCGGGTTGCCAGCCGACCAGCCAGGTCTGCTGGGCGGATGCCTGCTGGACGCGCTCGATGTGCGCGAGCTCGGCGCAAGCGCGGGCGCGCAACGTCGGGTGCGTGGTCTGGGCTGCTGCCAGCGAGGAGTTGATGACCCATCCGAACGGCTCGATGCCGGCGCGGCGTAGGTCTGCCTGCAGTCGCTCTGCCTCTTGCACCGGGGTGGACTCGGGGAGGGTGACCACGAGCATCCGCGCGAACTCCGGGTCACGCAGGCGCGCGAGCAGTTCGGACACGTCGGCGGGTACGGTCGCGTTGGTGCGCTGCACCTCGCGCTGGTAGCTCTGCGCAGCGTCGAGGAGCAGGAGCGTGTGGCCGGTCGGGGCGGTGTCGAGCACGACGATCCGCTCGCGGGCGGCGTCGACCGTCCGGGCGAACGCGCGGAACACGGCGATCTCCTCGGTGCACGGTGAGCGCAGGTCCTCTTGCAGCAGCGTGCGGCCCTCCGCGTCGAGGCCGCTGGCCGCCGCGAGGACCTCGTCGGTGTAGCGGGCGGTCTCGACCGCGGGGTCGATGCGCTCCACGGTCAGCCCGTCGGGTGCGGCGTCGGCGAGCGCGTCGGTGATGTGCGCGGCCGGGTCGGTCGTCGACAGCGTGACCTCGTGGCCGCGATCGACCAGCGCGATGGAGATGGCCGCTGCGAGGGTCGTCTTCCCGACTCCGCCTTTGCCCATCGTCATCACCACGCCGTTGCCGGCCGCGTCCAGCTCGTCCACAAGCGCTTCAAGGCCAGGGAGGTCGACCTCAGCGACTTGCGTCGATTCCACGGGCCGGTGGCCGTCGGCACCCGCCAGCTGGCGCAGGGCGCCGAGCCCGGTGACGTCTCCGGCAATCAACTCGACGCAGCCGGCCGGCATCGCCGACAGTTGTTCGGGCGCGCCGGCGAGAGCCGCCGCTTGGCGCCCGGTGAACGCGACCGCCGCGGGGTCATCGCCAGGGTCGCGCACGACGCCGTTGACCACGAGTCGTTGATTGGCGACGCCGAGTGCGGCCAGCTCGCCGCTGGCGCGCCCGGCCTCGCGCAGCGCGCTGTCCTCCGCGCGAGAGACCAGCACAAGCGTGGTGAGCGCCGGGTCGGCCAGTGTGGCAACCGCCGCCGCGTACTGTTCCCGGCGTTGGTCAAGACCAGCCAGCGGGCCGAGGCAACTCGCGCCCGCGGGGTGCTCGTCCACGTAGCCGCTCCACGCGCTCGGAAGAGTCAGCAGCCGCAGGGTGTGGCCGGTCGGGGCGGTGTCGAAGATGACGTGGTCGAACTCGGCCGTCTGCTGCGGCGAGGCCAGCACCGCGGTGAACTCGTTAAACGCGGCAATCTCAACCGTGCACGCGCCCGAGAGCTGCTCCTCCATGCTGGCAATCGCCGATTCGGGGAGCACCCCGCGATACGGGCCGACAGCGCGCTCCTTGAACGCCGCTGCGGCAGCTTCAGGGTCGAGGTTTGAGACAAATAGGCGCTCCACGCCAGGGACGGCGGTCGGACCCGGGCCGGCGCTGACGCCGAACACGTCGTCGAGGTTCGACGCCGGGTCGGTGGAGATGACGAGCGTCCGTTTGCCCGAGTCCGCGACCGCGACTGCGACCGCGCTGGCGATTGTTGTTTTCCCAACGCCGCCTTTGCCCGTGAAGAACAGGTAGCGGGTGCCCCAGCCCGTCCAGTCAAGCACCGCAAGCGACTCAATCGCTCGCGGGCTCATCAGCAGCATCCAGAAGAGCCGCAGCCGCCCGAGCTCACCGGCAGCTCAGTGGCCGGCTCGGCCGTGGTTTCGAGCAGCCCCGCGAGCTCGTCGCGCGTCGGGTAGCGCCCGTGTATGACGATCTCGCCGTCGATCAGCAGCGCCGGTAGCGCCTGCTCGCCGAAGGCGGCCATCAGGCCGGTGACCTTGGGGCTGGCGACGAACGTGTCGGGGTCTGAGGAGAGGTTGTGGCGGCTCACGTTCGCTCCCTGGTGCCGTGCCCAGCGCAAGTCCTCACGGATGTCGATCAACTGCTGGTCAACGGACGCGCCGCAGACGCCGCTCTGGCAGCACATCGCCGGCTCGAACAGCTCGACGCGGTGCGCGTTGGTAGGGGTCTCGGGGGTGACGTTGATGATGTTGAGAGTGGACATGGTCTGTGAGGACTCCGTAGCTGTGGGTTGGGAAGACGTGGGAAGTGCGGTGCCAGCGGGTTTGCGGGCGCGGATGATGGCCGAGCTCGCGAACTCGTGAACGCGATGGGTCTCGCGGATTTCGATGTCGGTGAACGCCGCGGCGTGAAGTCCCTCGCGGAACTCCTGCTCGGTCAGCGCGCCGGCGATGCAGCCGGTGTACGCGGCAAGGTCCGCTCGCGTGGCCTGGTCCATGTCGGGGCTGGCGATCACGTCTGAGACGGCGAAGCGCCCGCCGGCACGCAGCACCCTGGATGCCTCAGCGAGGACCTTCGGCTTGTCGCCGGAGAGGTTCAGGACACAGTTGGAGACGATCACGTCGACAGAGCCGTCGGCCAGCGGGATCTCCTCGATGTAGCCCTTGACGAACTCGACGTTCGTGACGCCCGCCTCGACCGCGTTCGCGCGTGCGAGTTGCAGCATCTCGTCGGTCATGTCAAGGCCGATGGCCTTACCGGTCGGCCCGACGCGCCGGGCGCTGATGAGCGCGTCCGCGCCGGCGCCCGAGCCCAGGTCAAGGACAGTCTCGCCCTCGTGTAGGTCAGCGACCGCGGTTGGAACGCCGCAGCCCAGCGAGGCGGCAACCGCGGTCGCGGTCGCGCCATCGTGCTCAGCCTCGTCGTAGAGCGCGGCGCCGAACACCCGCGTCTGGTCGGCGTCAGTCAGCGCGACGGGACCGCAGCACGACACAGAGCCCTGCTGCTCGGCGACCGTGCGGGCAGCCGCTGCGTACTTCTCCCGGACCGTCTCGCGGATGTCGGGGGGCACACTGGCGTCGGCTTGGCCGGCCGAGCAGCCGCAGCTGCCGCCGGCCCCCTCAGAGCCGCAGCAGCCTTCCTTCTCGGACGGCTCGCAGCACGACGCCTGCGTCTTGGTTGAGCAGCAGGACGACGTCGTGGTTGGATCGGTGCTCAGCCCAGCCATGCGGTCAGCTCCTTCAGAGCGTCGGTGGAGACGGAGTAGTAGGCCCACTTGTGGCGGCGCTCAACCTGCACAACCCCGGCATCGATGAGCTTCTTCATGTGATGGGAGAGCAGCGGCTGGGTGATGCCGAACAGCGGGATCAGCTCGCACTGGCACACCCGCTGCTCGCTGCGCCGCAGCACATCCAGAATCTGGACGCGCACGGGCTCGGCCAGCGCCTTCGCCACCGCGGCGATGCGCTCAGCGTCCAACGACAGGTTCAGGCCGGCGGACGGAGCGCAGCATTGCGCAGCTGCGGGGCCTGCGGGAAGAGTGGGAAGGACCGAGGTCATATCAATAGGCGTTTGTTTGAGTATCGGCAGCAACGGTAGCACACCTGAGCGGCTCATATCAATCTCTGTTGATTCAAATGTTCCGCTCGGCCTCAAGCCTCGCGACATAGCTAGCCCCTCCATGACGGCCGGAGGGTCTGACGGGCGGAAGGTCGCCTGAGGATCGGTCAGTCCGAGCGCGCTCGCGCCTTCGTCGAACTCAGGCCCAGCCCGGTGTCGGCGAGGAGCTTGAGCCCGTGGCCGAGCCAGCCAAAACAACAGTGCACAAGCGCACAGCTAATAAGTTGTGCCATAGTTTGTACTGCTCGCCGAGAGTGCCGCCACCCTTAGCCAGGAAGCCGCTGACTGATCGTTGCTGCCCCGTCGGTAGCCCGCAACCACACCCGAGCGTGAACACAGCGTGCGCTGTGTCGGCCGCGCTTGCT